>NZ_CP059218.1:393077-567897 GCF_014252335.1 Blattabacterium cuenoti | reverse complement strand
ACCTGGTTAATTTAAAAATTAAATTAAAAATTTATTTTATATTTTTATAATGCAAAAAAACTTAATATCTATTATATTATTCAATCTTCCAAGAAAAAGACAATGATTCAAAAATTATTGTGTATCATATTTAATAAAAACATTGGGATTGGTTAGTATATAACAGTATGAAGGGTATCATTATTTTTTTTAATCAGTTAGAAATTAAAAAATGGTGGAGCATAACAATGATTATAATTTTCAAATTATTATTATTTATTATTTTAATTATTGTTATAGCATGGATTTTTAATAAAGGAGTACGTTTTATAAGTAGAAGAATAGGAGATTCTACTAATTTTAATTGGAACAATATTTTTTATGAAAATAAAGTTTTTGATAGTTTATCTCATTTTTTTACATTTTTTATTAGTTATATTTTAATTCATCCATTTTTTAATGAATATCCAAATGCAATTAGTTATCTATCAAAAATATTTGATATATTATTTGTTTTGATTATTTTACAATTTTTAATTAGAGTAATTAACTCAATTATGAAAATTGCTACTAATGAAAATAATCATCAAACAATTGCAGTAAGATCTTTTTCTCAACTTTTGAAAATTTTATCTGTTATTTTGTGTTTTTTAATTATTATCGCAATATTAACCAAAAATGATCTTACAACTATATTCACTAGTTTAGGAGCAATTACAGCTATTTTAATTTTAGTATTTCGAGACGTAATATTAGGTTTTGTTTCTGGTGTTCAAATGGCATTTACTAAAATGATTAAAGTAGGAGATTGGGTTGGAATTCATAAATATAAAGTAGAAGGAACTATAAAAGAAATTAATTTAATTTCTGCAGAAATAGAAAATTTTGATAAAACTATTACCATTGTTCCTACTTATGATTTAATATCTACTGCCATAACTAATTTTGAAGTGATGAAAATAAAAAACATTAGAAGAATTAAACGATCTATTTTATTTGATATTAGATCATTTCATTTTTGTACTGCTTCAATTTTAAAAAAATTTGATGAAATACAGTTGATAAAAAATTATATTCAGGAAAAAAAACGAGAAATAGAAATGATAACTAAAAATCAATTTATTAAAAATTCGTTTTTAAAAAAAATGAATTTAACAAATATAGAATTATTTCGACAATATGCTTTATCATATTTATATCAACATCCAAAAATTTCAAATGAAGAAGTATTAATGGTGAGAAATTTAGAACCAACTCCATATGGATTACCTGTTGAATTTTATTGTTTTGCTATTACTTCTGAATCTATAAAATATGAAAAAATACAATCAAGTGTATTTGATCATTTATTAACTGCTGCTAAAGAATTTAATTTATTAGTTACACAAATTACTTCAAATCAAAATTAATTAAATATGATTTACTACTCATACCTAATAATAATTAAATAATATTGATTTAAAAAATCATATTATAATTTGATATTTTATGGTTAGGTTAGTTAGGCAGTGATAAAATTGTTTTTTCATTCTCCATTAATTAATTACAAAAAAAATTATTGTATGTAAATATATGTCCTACAAAATTATTATTATAATTTTGATAATATTACAGGTATTAAATTATGTTACCTTATTATTATATAATTACGACGATTAATATAATAATTATCAACCTTGTATACAACACATAGATAAAAACCTATTTACTTTTATACAAAAGTTTATGTTTTTATAAATAAAACATTAATAAAAAATAATTATGATTTGTGATTTTAATATGATTAAAAATTTTTATTCACAGTTTGAAGTAAAAATAAATGAAATAAAAGAAAAAATTCAAACTCCCATGACCTATTCTGAAAAAATATTGTATTCACATTTATATGATGTAAAAAATAATATTATTAAACATAATTCTTATTTAAAATTAATTCCAAATCGTTTAGCTATGCAAGATGCAACAGCTCAAATGGCCTTATTACAGTTTATGCAGACAAACAAAGAGCATACTGAACTTCTTACTACTATTCATTGTGATCATCTGATACAAGCTCAATATGGATATTCACATGATGTCATAAATTCTGAAATAAAAAATAAAGAAATATATAATTTTCTAAAATCTGCATCTGCAAAATATGGAATAGAATTTTGGCCACCTGGATATGGAATTATTCATCAAGTTATTTTAGAAAACTATGCATTTCCAGCTGGCTTAATACTGGGTACAGATTCTCATACTCCTAATGCTGGAGGATTAGGAATGTTAGCCATAGGAATAGGTGGGGCAGATGCAGTAGAAGTAATGTATGGTATACCTTTTAAATTAAAAAAACCAAAAATCATTGGAGTTCATATATCTGGAAAATTAAGTGGATGGGCATCACCTAAAGACGTAATATTAAAATTATCCGGAATAATAGGTGTATCTGGCGCTACAGGTTCAATTATAGAATATTTTGGAAAAGGAGCTGAAACATTATCATGTACTGGAAAAGCTACCATATGTAATATGGGAGCAGAAATTGGAGCTACAGCATCGATATTTCCGTATGATGATACAATGGAAGACTATTTATATAAAAGTGGAAGAACAAAAATTTCTGAAATATTACATCCAATCAAAAATCTTTTTCAATCAGATATACAAGTTTATGAAAATCCAATAAAATATTATGATCAAGTCATTAATATGAATTTATCTATGATAGAACCACATATTAATGGTCCTTTTACTCCAGATAGAAGTATTCCAATTTCTAACATGAAAAAAGAAGTATTTAAACATCATTGGCCAATTAAGATAGAAGTAGGATTAATTGGGTCTTGTACAAATTCATCATATGAAGATTTTTCAAAAGCAATATCTATTATTAAACAAGCTAAAAAGACTAAATTAAAACTATCTTCTGAATATTTAATTACACCAGGCTCTAATATAATTTATTATTTAATGAAAAATAATGGATGGTTATCAATTTTTAAGAGTATTGGAGCTAAAATATTTTCTAGTTCATGTGGTCCATGTATTGGACAATGGTCTAGAAATAACAATAATAATATAAAAAACACAATTATTCATTCTTTTAATAGAAATTTTTCGTCTAGAAATGATGGTAATCCAAATACACATGCTTTTATAGCATCACCAGAAATTGTAACTGCATTAGTATTTTCTGGCAATTTAACTTTTAATCCAAAAGAAGATAGTATAAAAAATGAAAATGGAATTAATATAAAATTAGACATTCCTAAATATAGTGATCTTCCAATATTTTTTAAAAATAAAAAAGAAAAATTAAAATTATTTGGATATAAATTTTTGTACCAACAAAACAATCCAAAAAATAATATATCGATTAATATAAATCCTAAATCAGAAAGATTACAAAGATTATCATCTTTTTCATTTTGGAACCAAAAAGATTTATTAAATCTTCGATTATTAATGAAAATTAAAGGAAAATGCACCACAGATCATATATCTATGGCTGGTCCTTGGCTTAAGTATAGAGGACATTTGAAAAATATATCTAATAATTTATTAATTGGAGCAATTAATTCATTTAATAATAAAAATAACAATATTAAAAATGTTATAACAAAATCTTACGGTACTGTTGCAGATGTGGCAAAATATTATAAAATTGTAAATATAGGAACTGTTATTGTAGGAGAGGAAAATTATGGAGAAGGATCATCTAGAGAACATGCAGCTATGGAACCACGTTATTTAGGAATACGTGTTGTTTTAGTAAAATCCTTTGCCAGAATACATGAAATGAATTTAAAAAAACAAGGTATTTTAGCATTAACTTTTTTAAAACTATCTGATTATGATAAAATATATGAAGATGATGTGTTAAATTTTTTTATCAGTAATTATAATTTTCAAAATGGTAAAAATATCAAAGTTAGATTAGTTCATAACAATGGTTTAGTTGATAATATCACTGTAAAACATTCTTATAATGAAGAAGAAATTAAATGGTTTGAATATGGATCTTATTTAAATTTTATACAAAAAAAAAAGTGTTAATATGTTTTATGAAAATTTGTTTCAACATGTATAAATAATTTGAAATATTATTCAATATAAATAATGATATATATACATTGGGATCCAATAAATAAATTTGTTGTTTGGGGATATTTTACTATTCATATTTATAGTATAATGTTTTTTTTATCTTTTTTGATAGGATGGTATATTATGAAATCTATTTATGAATTAGAAAATATTTCTATCAAATATTTGGATTCATTATTAATATATACAACATTAGGAACTATTATTGGAGCTAGAGTTGGACAAGTATTATTTTATGATTTTTCATATTTTTTTGATCATTGGATTGAAGCATTTTTTCCAATTAAAGAAAATAAAACACATTTTTTATTAGGTATTATTAAAGGATATGAATTTGTTGGATTTAGAGGTTTATCTAGTCATGGAGCTACATTAGGTATTATAATATCTAGTTTATTATACAGAAAAAAAGTAATTAGAAAACCTTTTTTTTGGTTAACTGATAGATTATGTATAGTAATTTCATTAGCTGCTTTCTTTATAAGAATAGGAAATTTTTTTAATTCTGAAATAGTTGGTAAACCTTCTAATTTACCTTGGTCAGTAATATTTTATCAAATGGATAGTGTATATGGATCATCATTAATTCCTAGACATCCTACTCAGATATATGAATCTATTATTTATTTGGTTGTTTTTTTATTATTATGTATATATTTTTTTATAAAAAAAGATCAATATATTGTTGGATATTTATCTGGTTTATTTTTTACAATTATTTGGTCATTTCGTTTTATTTTAGAATTTTTAAAAGAATCACCACAACATGAACAAATTCATCATCATATGTTTTGGTTAAATACTGCTCAATATCTGAGTATACCTTGCATTATTTTTGGAATTATTCTTCTTTTTATTATCAAACAAAATAAAAATTGTTTTTCTTAAAAATTATGAAAAAAATATTTGTTATTATTTTGTTTTTATTTTTATTTTTTATTATTTCTTCTGAAAAAGAAGATAATGAAAATGATATGTTATTTGATTTTGATATTGGAAATAAATTAGAAATTAATTTTATCAAGAATGGAGAATTATATATAATAAATAAAAATGATCTAAAAAAGATAGATGTAGAAATCGCAGTAGATAAAATACAAATAAATAATGGATTATCATATAGATCTTCTTTAAAAGAAAATAGAGGAATGTTATTTATTTTGAATAATGAAGAAGATATAAAGAATTTAAATATGGACAATATTAGAATTCCTTTAGATATTATATATATAAATCAAAATTATGTTGTTTCGTTTATTAAGAAAAATGTTTTTCCCATGGAAGAGATAATTCTTAATAAAGAATTAAATAATATAAAATATATTTTAGAGATTAATTCTGGTTTATGTGATAAATTTGGTATTAAATTAAATAAAACAAAATTTTTGTTAAAAACAATAAAAAATTAATTATATGATTATTATATCTGATCAAGCTAAAAATAAATTATTTTCTATTATGAAAGATGAAGGGTTATCTTATCATAGTTCATTTATAAGATTTGGAGTTAAAAATGGTGGTTGTTCTGGATTATCATATGAATTGTCTTTTGATAATCAACCAAATCAAGAAGATAAAATTTTTCATTATAAAGAAATGAACATTTTAATAGATAAAAATAGTTATCCTTATTTATTAGGAATCACTTTAGAATATTCAGGAGGATTGAATGGAAAAGGATTTTATTTTAAAAATCCTAATGCTAAACATACTTGTGGTTGTGGAAAAAGTTTTTCATCATAAAATAAAATATGATAAAGAAAAATAAATCATTGGAAAATTTTATTCATTCTGAATATAAATATGGATTTTATACACCTATAGAATCAGAAAAAATACCAAAAGGATTAAACGTAGAAACTATTAAAACAATATCAAAAAAAAAAAATGAACCTAAGTGGATTTTAGATTGGAGATTAGAATCTTATTCAAAATGGAAAAAAATGAAAATACCACGTTGGTCAAATATTACATATAATATACCTGATTTTAACAATATTATATATTTTTCTGCTCCAAAAACCAAATTAACTATAAATGATGAATTAAAGAATATAAATACCGATACCACCGAATTATCACAAACATTTGATAAATTAGGAGTGTATACAAATAAAAAATCACATTATGTTGCTACGGATTTTGTATTAGATTCTGTTTCGTTAACTACTACATATCAAGATAAATTATTACAAGAAAATGGTATTATATTTTGTTCAATTAATGAAGCTATAACAAAATATCCAAATTTAGTTCAAAAATATTTTGGTTCAGTAGTTGGTCAACAAGATAATTTTTATGCTTCACTTAATTCAGCTGTTTTTTCAGATGGATCTTTTTGTTACATTCCAAAAGGAGTACGTTGTCCAATGGAATTGTCTACATATTTTAGAATTAATGAAAGTGGAACTGGCCAATTTGAGAGAACTTTAATTGTAGCTGATACAGGATCTTATGTAAGTTACCTAGAAGGATGTACAGCTACTCAAAGAAAAGAAAATCAATTACATGCAGCAGTTGTAGAAATTGTTGCTTTAGATAAAGCTGAAGTTAAATATTCTACGGTTCAAAATTGGTACCCAGGAAATAAACAAGGTGTAGGAGGCGTATTGAATTTTGTCACAAAACGTGGTTTATGTGAAAAAATGGCTAAAATATCTTGGATTCAAGTAGAGACAGGATCTTCTATTACGTGGAAATATCCATCATGTATTTTAAAAGGTGATGGTTCAATTGGTGAATTTTATTCACTTTCTATGACCAAAAATTTTCAACAAGCTGATACAGGAAGTAAAATGATACATTTAGGAAATGGTACAAAAAGTGTTATTATATCAAAAGGAATATCTTCTGGAAATGCACAAAATAATTATCGAGGATTAGTTAAAATATCTGATAAGGCTAAAAATTCCAGAAATTTTTCTCAATGTGATTCATTATTAATAGGAAATAAATGTGGAGCACATACTTTTCCAAGTATTGATGTTAACAATTCAACTTCTAAAGTTGAACATGAAGCAACTACATCAAAAATAGGAGAAAATCAAATTTTTTATTGTAATCAAAGAGGAATAGGTAAAGATAAAGCTATTTCTATTATTGTTAATGGATTTAGTAATGATATTTTAAATAAATTACCAATGGAATTTTCTATAGAAGCCAAAAAACTTGTGGAAATTTCCCTAGAAGGAACTATAGGATAATCAAATAATCATTATATGTTACATATTGAAAATTTACATGTTGATATTAATCAAACTCACATTTTGAAAGGATTAAATTTAAAAATTTTACCTGGAGAAATACATGTAATTATGGGACCTAATGGATCCGGGAAAAGTACATTAGCATCTGTTATATCTGGTAAACCAGAATATAAAATAACAAAAGGAAATATTTTTTTTTATAATAAAAATTTAATTAATTGTTCTCCTGAACAAAGATCTCAATTAGGTATTTTTTTATCATTTCAACATCCTATCGAAATACCAGGTATTTCTGTGATTAATTTTATAAAAACATCGATTAATGAAATTAGAAAATCAAAAGGATTACCAGAATTACTAGCTAAAGATATTATAATAAAAATGAAAGAAATTGCTACACTTTTAAATCTTTCTAAAGAATTTTTTTATAGATCTTTAAATGATGGCTGTTCAGGAGGAGAAAAAAAAAAAAATGAAATTTTTCAAATGGCAATGTTGAATCCTTTATTATCTATTTTAGATGAAGTAGACTCAGGATTAGATATTGATTCTTTACGTATTATTTCAAAAGTAATAAAATTATTCAAAACCAATCTAAATTCTCTCCTTATAATTACACATTATAAAAGATTCTTAGATTATTTATTTTCAGATTATATTGTTCATGTTTTACATAATGGAAAAATTGTTAAATCTGGAAATCAAAAATTAGTGGAAAAATTAGAAAAACAAGGATATGATTGGATAATCAACTAATTTTTATACTAATTATACTGAAACAGTAATATATTTATATGGAAAACCAAGATTGTTTAAAAAAACAAGTAATTTCTTCTTTTTCTGCAAAACATTATAAAGGAGAGCATCTTTTTATTTCTAAATTAAGACATCAAGCAATTAATACTTTTATCAAAAAAGGGTTTATATTTGATAATAAATACAATACATTATTTTCAATTTTTGATAAAGAATTTAATTTTTTTGCAATCAAAAAAAATATAGAATTAGTAAATCCTAATTCCAACTATACCATATTACAAAAAATAAAACATTTTTTATATTGTAAAAAATCTTATATTATTGTGTGTATTAATGGACAATATAATTATATTATTTATCCTGATAATGTATACGACAATAAAATCATTATATCTAATATTTTTTCACAAAAAGAAAAATATATTAAACCATTTTATAGTACATTATTAAATGTATATTATAATCCGTTTAGTATCATAAATACTATTTTTTCAATAAATGGTGTTTATATATATATTCCTGATCATGTTATTTTGAAACATCCAATAGAAATATTACATATTTCTACTAAATCTTATAAAAAAACTATGTTATATTTCAGGAATTTAATTATAGTTGGAAAATCTTCTTATGTAAACATTATTGAAAGTTGTAAATCATTATCATTGGAAAAATCTTCATTTATTAATAATTCTGTCACTGAAATTTATGCTATGCATAATAGTAAAATTGATTATTATAAAGTACAAAATGATTTAGAAGATACATATTTTGTAGATAATACTTATATTAAACAATATATGGATAGTTCTTGTTCTACATATACTTTATCATTGAAAGCAAAATTTATTAAAAATTATCTCAATTTTTTTTCTCATGGAAAGAATACTTCATCTTATTTATATGGCATTTCTTTGTTATCTCAACAACAAATAATTGATAATGAAACTTTTATTCAACATTTATTTTCTAATTCTAAATGTTTACAATTATATAAAAATATTTTATTAGATCAATCAATTAGTATTTTTCATGGAAAAATTTTTGTTAGTAAATTAATTCAAAAAATTAATGCTTTTCAGAAAAATCAAAATATTCTTCTTTCAGAAGAAGCTCATGTTATATCCAAACCTCAATTGGAAATTTTTTCTAATGCCATTAGATGTTCACATGGATGTACTATAGGAAATTTTAATAAAAATGATATATTTTATTTACAATCTAGAGGACTGAATAAATATAATGTACAAATTTTATTGTTAATTTCTTTTTTAGACAAAATATTACAAAATATTAAGATTAGTAAAATTAAAATATTAATTATTAATTATATCGAATATAAAATTAAAAATAATATATATAATGTATAATGTTGTCACAAAAAGAAATTCAAACTATTAGAGATCAATTTCCTATTTTAAAAACTAAAATTGATTCCCATTCTTTAGTATATATAGATAATGCTGCTACTACTCAAAAACCAATAAAAGTTATTAAAACAGCAAATGAATTTTATATACACCACAATTCTAATATTCATAGAGGTGTACATTTTTTAAGTAGAAAAGCTACAGATAAAGTAGAATTTGTTAGAAAACAAATACAAAACATGATTAATGCTAAATCTGCTTCAGAAATTATTTTTACAAAAGGAGCAACAGAATCTATTAATTTAATTGCTTACAGTATTGAAATATTTCTTGAAAAAGGAGATGAAATAATTATTTCATCTATGGAACATCATTCTAATATTATTCCATGGAAAATTCTTTGTGATAGAAAACAAGCAATATTAAAAATTATTCCAATTAATAAAAATGGATTATTAGAATTAGAATATTTTGACTCTATTATCTCATATAAAACTAAATTAGTTTCCATAACTCATTTATCTAATGTATTAGGAATTATAAATCCAGTAAAATATATTATAAAAAAATCTCATCAATATGGATCAATGGTGTTAATTGATGGAGCACAAGTTCCATCTAATTTTAATATAGATGTACAAGATTTGAATGTAGATTTTTATGTATTTTCTGCACATAAAATGTATGGACCTACTGGAATAGGAGTTTTATATGGTAAAAAAAATATTTTAGATAAAATACCTCCTTATCAATCAGGAGGAGAAATGATTAAATATGTAAGTTTTCAACAATGTCATTATTCAGATTTACCGTTTAAATTTGAAGCTGGAACTCCAAATATAGAAGGAATTATTGTTTGGGGTAGCGCTATTGATTTTGTTCAAGAAATTGGAATCGAAAATATTCAGTTATATAAAAAAGAACTTTTAATTTATGCAATAAAACGTTTAAATTCTATAGATGGAATTCATTTATATGGAGGTGGTATGAATAATATTGATGTTAAATCTAGTATGATTTCTTTTAATTTAGATAGATTACATTATTTTGATGTTGGTATTATTTTAGATAAATTAGGAATTGCAGTTAGAACGGGAACTTTATGTGCACAACCATTAATGAATTTTTTTAATGTAGAAGGTATGATTCGTGTTAGTTTTTCTATATATAATACTTTTCAAGAAGTAGATTATCTTTATGAATGTATTATAAAAGCACAAAATATGCTATTTAAATCAATTGGATTATGATATATGCTATTGCTAATATTCGAGGAATACAATTTAAATTTATTGAAAATAAATATTTATATATTCCTTTTAATTGTGATATGGTATTAGGAACAAAAGTTGTTTTTGATCAAGTATTGTTTTTTTATAAAAATGGATTAGTTCAAATAGGTAGCCCATTTTTAGAAACAATTCAAATTAAAGTTGAAATTTTGAAACATGTAAAAGGAAATAAAATTATTATTTTTAAAAAAAAAAGAAGAAAAGGATATAAAGTAAAAAGAGGATTTAAACCTAAATTTACCAAGTTAAAAGTGATGAATTTTGTAGAAAAATAATATATGGCACATAAAAAAGGTTCTGGAAGTTCTAGAAATGGTAGAGATTCTGCTGGTCGAAGATTAGGTGTAAAAGTATATGGTAATCAATATATTAAATCTGGTGGTATTATTGTTCGTCAACGTGGAACAAAATTTTTTCCAGGTAAATATGTAGGAATTGGAAAAGATCATACATTATATGCAATGAAAAATGGGTTTGTTTTTTTTAAAAAAAGAAAAAATAAGCTTACAATATCTATTATATCAAAAAAATACTTGGCTGGATAGTTTAATTGGATAGAACAATAGTTTCCTAAACTATAAGTTTGAGGTTCGAATCCTCATCCAGTCACTAACTATGTAGTAGTAGGTAGACGATTGGGTGTGGTCCCAGTTGGATTTGAACCAACGACTACCTGATTATGAGTCAGGTGCTCTAACCATACTGAGCTATGGGACCAATACAATAAAAAATACAATTTTACAAAATTATTTGTATGATTACAAATTTTTATTAATTAAAATTACATAATTAAAATTATGAATAAATGAATCCTCTTCAAAAGAAAAAATTAAATTCAATATTTTATTCAGAAATAGCAAATATGCTTCAAGAAGAAGTCAATAAAGAAATTTTAAAAAAAGGCATTTTAATTACATTAATTAAAATTAGTTTTAGTCAAAATATGAATTTAATAAAAGGATATATTTCAATTTATCCTTTTATAGATGAACAAATTATAAATCAAATTAACTATAAAACTAAAATTTTTAGAAAATATCTTTCTAAAAAATTACGATATCATGTCAAAAAAATTCCTAGATTAAATTTTATTATTTTGAATAATTCTTTCTGATATGAAAACTTATTATTATCTAGAAAGCAAAAGTCAAACGATATTTTGGTACTACAATAAAATAAATTATTTAAATATTATGTTATAATAAATAAGTCTGTAAAGATTTGGATGCTTCTACATGATTGAAAATTTCTTGTGCTTCTTTTTCAAAATCTTGAATATCCGTAAATCTATGAGAATAATGACCTAATAATAATTTTTTTACTTTTGCTTCTTTTGCTATAATAGCTGCTTGATAAGCAGTTGAATGACCAGTATTAATTGCTCTAATTTTTTCTATATTCAAAAAAGTTGATTCATGATATAATAAATCTACAAATTGTATTTGTTCTATAATATTAGGATAAAAAGAAGTATCTGAACAAAAAGCATAAGATAATGTGTTTTTTGGATTAAAAGTTAATTTTGAGTTTGGAATAATTATCCCATCATGTGTTTTAAAGTCTTTTCCTATTTTTAAATTTTTATAATCCACAACATTTATATAAGGAATTTGTTGTATTGCATGCATATTTAATTTACGATAATTAGATTTTTCTTTAAATAAAAAACCATTAGTATAAATTCTATGTTTTAATGGAATTGTATAAATTGCTACCTTTTCATTATCCAAAATTTTTTCTGTTTTATCAGAAGATAATTCTATATAAATAATATAATATTTTAATTTAGTATATGACCATTTAAAATGTGATTCTATAATTTCTTTTAACCCTTTTGGTGCATAAATATTCACAGATTTTTCTCTGCCTAATAAATTAAATGTTGATAATAATCCAATTAATCCAAAAAAATGATCTCCATGTAAATGAGAAATAAAAATATGTTCAATTTTATTAAATTTGATTTTTGACTTTCTTAATTGTACTTGTGTTCCTTCTCCACAATCTATAAGAAAATAATAACCTTTTATTTTCAAAATTTGAGATGTTGGATAAAATTTAGTTGTAGGTATGGAAGAGTGACATCCTAGAATTGTTAAGGCAGTATTTTCCATTTTCTTTTATTTTTAAAAATAAAAATGCAACCTAAAATAATAATAGTAATACAACTAATTAATATAATATAATTGGAAGTAAAATTATAAAATATTTGTTCATGATTTTTCATAAATAATAACATGAATGAAGCAAAAACATTATTAAATATATGTAAGAATATACAATCTGTAATAGAAACATTAATAAAGTAAATAAATCCAATAAAACTTCCAATTAAGAATCCACTTATAAATTGCCAAGGATTCATATGAGTTAATCCAAATAAAAAAGAAGAAAATAAAATTGCTTTGACTGGATGTATATTATTTTTTAACATGCCATGTAAAATAATTCCTCTAAATAGAATTTCTTCACATATAGGCGCTAATATAGATGTTATAAAAAAAAAAGTAATTATATTTTTAGATTCTTCTATAACAAAGTGTTCTATTTCTTTGTGCATATTGCCTATAATAGGGCCATTTTTAGGAATTAAAGAAATAAAATAATTATTACATATTATTATACATAACATTATAATAAATAATATAGTATAAATTTTATATGAAGAAAGTTTAAATGAAAAATCTATATATATATTTTTTTTTTTATTTGTATAAAAAATATATGCAAATAAACATAAAAATGGAATAATATATAATATTGAAAATATAATATATTTAGGTATATTAATTGATATTAAGAAATTTTTAAAAATAAGATTAATAACATTTAATATACAAAATTGTAAAATTAATATAAAAGATTCAATATAATTGATTTTATATAATTTTTTCATACAAAATATGGTATTTATTTATTAATTAAAATATATATGTATTTATATTTATTATGCATTTATATTACAATTTATTATTTTATTTTAAATGCAATGCAAAATATAATTTTTTTATAACATGTTTTATGAGTAACATATTTAGTTTTTTGAATATAGATGCTTGGTTATCTAATTATTATTCTATCATTATGGATCATGAAATCAATGATTCTAAAGTATTTCGATATTTTAATCTTTTAAAGATAATAAAAAAATATAAAAAAATTTGTTCTATAAGTCCAATTGGAAGATCTATAGAAAATAGAAAAATTTTTAAAATCAAATGGGGACTAGGATATTATAAAGTCTTTATTTGGTCACAAATGCATGGAAATGAAACAACTGGAACAAAAGCAATGTTTGATATTTTACATTTTTTTTTAAAACAAAACAATACCGATTTAGTAAAATTTTTAGAACAAAAATTAAATATTGTTTTTATTCCTATGTTAAATCCAGATGGATCTGAAATATTTCAAAGAAGAAATGCTATTAATATTGATTTAAATAGAGATGCCTTACAATTACAATCTCCTGAAATTCAAGTGTTATTTAATGAAATCAAAATTCATCAACCAAATATATTATTTAATTTACATGATCAAAAAAGTATTTATAATATTGGGGATAAAATATTTAATCCATCTATTATATCATTTTTATCTCCTTCAATTGGAAAAGAACATTCCATTAAAATACATTTAGAAAGAAAAAAAGCTATGGGATTGATTTCTATTATTGCAAAAACAATGTATAATTTTTTACCACAAATAGGATCTATAGGAAGATATTCTGATCAAATTTATCCTACAGCAGTAGGTGATAATTTTCAAAACAGTGGAACATCTTGTATTCTTTTTGAAGCTGGAAATTATCCTGGAGATTTGAAAAAAAAAATTATAAGAAAATATAATGCATTATCTATTTTAATAGGTTTGTATATACTTGCGACTACAAAAAATCTAGAACAAGAAGCATATTTTTATTCTGATATTCCTGAAAATAAAATCAAATTAATGGATAAAATTTATAGACAAATTTTAATTGAAAAAAACAGACAACAATTTATTTTTGATATAGGAATAAATTATATTGATAAGTATAATTGTGTTACATATGACATTGATTTAATCCCAACAATAATCGATATAGGTGATTTATCTCATTTTTTTGCATACCAAGATATTTTATGTAAAGGTAAACGTATTGTATACAAAAAAGGACAAAAACATTTACCAAAATTAGGAGAAATCGAATTATTTAATATTTATTAATTAATTAATTAATTTATTTTTTAAATTTGATAACTGATAATTTACTCCTTTTTTTTTTTCTTCTTCTAGATATAATTTGTTTTCCATTTTTGGTTTTCATTCTTATTAAAAATCCATGTAGATTTAATTTTTTTTTATTAGAAGGTTGAAATGTTCGTTTCATAAAAATTGCAATAAAATATTTTATTTTGATTAAATTTTAATTTTTAAGTAAATAATAATACATCCAAGAATAAATCCTATTAAAAAAAAATATAAAACGTTTTAACATAATAACACCAAGTTTAATTTGTGTATTTAATTTAGTAATTTTTTTTATGTTATAAAATAGTTTGAATTTGATAATTTTAAATAAAAAAGTATTTTGAAAAAGCAAAAAACTATTTCAAAAATAATTTCTTTAAAAGGAGTAGGATTGTATACAAATGAATATGTTACAATGACGTTAAAACCAGCACCTGAACATACTGGATTTATTTTTATAAGAAAAGATATAGAAAATCATCCATGTATTCAAGCAAATTTATCATATGTAATTAATGAAACAAATAAAGGAATTATTTTAAAAAATCAAAATGGATATTTAGTTCGTACGAGTGAACATGTACTTGCCGCTTTAACAGGGATGGATTTAGATAATATTATAGTAGAATTAGATAATGTAGAAATTCCTATTATGGATGGATCTTCTAAATATTTTGTAGAAGCTATTGAACAAGCTGGAATGATAGAACAAAATGCTGATAGAGAATGTTATTATATAAAAAATGTAGTTTCTTATCAAGATAATAAAACAGGTAGCGTCATTTTTGCCTTTCCATCTAACAAGTTTGAAATAATGACGATAGTAGATTTTGATTTAAGTTGGGTTAGTGTTCAAAATTCTGTATTTAAACATATAAATCAATTTAAAAATAATATAGCAAGTTCAAAGAGTGTTTGTTTTTTATATGATAGACCAATAAAATGTGATGATACAGAAACATCTAATAAAAAACAATCATTTTATAATTATAATCAGGAAATTGCTAATCATTTTCTTTTAGATCTTATTGGATATTTAACTTTAATTGGAAAAAAATTAATAGGTAAAATAATTGCTTATAAACCATATCATTCAATTAATGTAAAATTTGCTAATAAACTTATTAGTGAAATTAAGCAACAAGACAATCATAATATTAAATTTAATTTGACACAAAAACCAATTTGTGATATTAAAAATATAATGAAAATCTTACCCCATAAACCTCCATTTTTATTGGTGGATAAAATTTTAGAATTAAAAGATAATTATGTAGTGGGAATTAAAAATGTAACAATAAATGAACCATTTTTTATTGGACATTTTCCTAATGAACCTATAATGCCTGGTGTGTTACAAGTAGAAGCAATTGCACAAGTTGGAGGTGTTTTAGTTTTGAGTAAAGTAAAAAATCCAGAAATATATTCTACATATTTTTTACAAATAAAACAAGTTAAATTTAAAAAAAAAGTAATTCCTGGAGATATATTAGTTATTAGAGTAATTTTAAAAAATCCTATAAAAATGGGCATTGTACATATGGAAGGAAAAGGATATGTGAACTGTCAATTAGTTGTTGAAGCAGTAGTAATAGCAAAATTAGTAAAACAAATAGTATAATAAAATGTTATGTTAAAAAAAAAACTTTATGTACATATTAAAAAAGGATTATATATAAAATATAATAATGAAATTTATAAAGTAATTGATTTTATGCATGTCAAACCTGGAAAAGGAGATGCATTTATGAGGACTAAATTAAGACATGTTATTAATCAAAATATATTAGAACAGAATTTTCCTTCAAAACATAAAATACCAGAAGTTGAAGTAAAATCAAAAATTTATATATTTTTATATAAAATAAAACAATTATTTTATTTCATGAATATTGAAAATTATCAAACAATTCAAATTGATAATATATTTATGAAAAATATTGAATTTATCAAAGAAGGAATGAATTTTTATATTTATTTTCAAATTGAAAATAATATAAAAAGAATTTTATGTATTAAAATGCCATCTACTGTTATTTTGCAAATTAAAGATACCATTTCTGTAAAAAAAGGAGATATTATTCAAAAATCTAGTAAAATAGCTATTTTAGAAACTCTAAATACATTATTAGTGCCTGTATTTATAAATGCTGGAGAATTTATTAAAATTAATACATATAAAAAATCTTATATAGAAAGAATAAAAACAAAAAAAATAAAATAATTTATTATTTGTTATGAGTATTTTAGTTAATGAAAATTCTCGTGTAATTGTTCAGGGATTAACTGGTAAAGAAGGTTTATTTCATACTCAACAAATGTTGAATTATGGAACATTAATAGTTGGTGGAGTAACTCCAGGTAAAGGTGGTCAAATATCTTTAGGACTTCCGATTTTTAATACTATGGAAAAAGCTGTAAAGCATACCAATGGTAATGTAAGTATTATTTTTGTTCCATCTGCATTTGCTTCAGACGCTATTATGGAAGCTATTAGTGTTAAAATGAAAATTATTGTTTGTATTACAGAAGGAATTCCAATATATGATATGATTAGAGTAAAATCTTTTTTAAAAGGTAAGAACAGCTATTTAATTGGACCCAATTGTCCTGGAATAGTTTCGTCAGATAAATCAAAAATTGGAATTATGCCAAATATTGTTTTTAGAAAAAAAGGTAATATAGGAATTGTCTCTAGATCAGGAACATTAACTTATGAAGCAGCAGATCAAATATTAAAAATTGGTTATGGAATTTCCACAGCAGTTGGAATAGGTGGTGATTCTATTATTGGAATAAATATTAAGGATGTAATTAATTTATTTTTGCATGATATAGAAACTGAATGTATTGTTTTAATTGGAGAAATTGGAGGACAATTAGAGATAGATGCAGCAAAATGGTTTAAAAATTTACCAACTATAAATAAAAAACCTATAATTGGTTTTATAGCTGGTCAAACTGCGCCTAAAGGTATTACTATGGGTCATGCAGGCGCTATTATAGGAAAAGAAATTGAAACAGCACAATCAAAAATGAAAATATTAGAAACATGTGGTATACATATGGTAAAATCACTGTATGAAATTGGTATTAGAGTACATGAAATTATGTGCGATAAGATAAGAAGTAATAAAATCAATAATATATTATGAGATATGTATGATAATAATATAAAATATTTAATAATAGGATTAGGTAATCCTGGAAAAAGGTATAATTATACTAGACATAATATTGGATTTTTGATATTAGATAAAATATCTGAAAAGTATTCATTTACTTTTATAAAAAAAAAATTTGGATTTATTTCTTCAATGTTATCATATAAACATAAAAAAATATTTTTTTTAAAGCCTTATACATATGTTAATGAAAGTGGCCATGCAGTAAAATATTGGATGAAAAAAAAAAAGTGTCTTTACAGAACATCCTTATCATATTAGATGATATTTATCTTAATTTTGGCAATTTTCGTTTAAAAGGAAAAGGTGGAACTGCTGGACATAATGGATTGAAAAGTATTGAAAAAGAATTAGAAAATTCTAATTATGCACGTCTTAGATTTGGTATCAAAAATGATTTTTTGATAAAAAAATATAAAATAGAAGATTATGTATTAGGTACTTGGTATCAAAATGAATTAGAATATATATTAAAAAATTTAGATATTAGTATGGATATAATTTTTTCATTTGTAGTTCATGGATTAATATATACTATGAATCTTTTTAATCATAAATGTAAATTAAATAATAATATGATTAAATAATACCTTGTAGTTTAATTAAGTAGTATAGAATATAATATTAGTAATCCTATTGATTGAAATTGAATAGGTAATAATATTTCCTTATTTTACTTAAAGGTTTTTTTTAATTAATTTTTGTATGATTCGTTATATTCGTAATTTTTGTATTATAGCACATATAGATCATGGTAAAAGTACTTTAGCTGATAGATTATTAGAATTCACAAATACTATTATACCTTCTAATAACAACAAAAATCAGTTATTAGATGATATGGAATTAGAAAGAGAAAGAGGAATTACTATTAAAAGTCATGCAGTTCATATGAACTATAGTTATAAAAATAATATGTATACTCTAAATTTAATAGATACGCCTGGTCATGTAGATTTTTCTTATGAAGTTTCTCGTTCTATTGCTACTTGTGAAGGTGCTTTATTGGTAGTCGATTGTACACAAAGTGTTCAAGCACAAACTATATCTAATTTGTATTTAGCATTGAAAAAAAAACTTATTATTATTCCAATTATTAATAAAGTGGATTTATTAGATAATAATGACCCTAGATATGATAATACTATTTGTGAAATGATGGAATTATTAGGATGTAAATCTCATAAAGAGATTATATCTGTTAGTGCTAAACAAGGTATAGGTATTAAACAGGTATTAGAAAACATTATTACACAAATACCACATCCTAAAGGAAATTTACATTATCCTCTTCAAGCTATGATTTTTGATTCTGTTTATAATCCTTTTAAAGGAATTATTGCTTATTTTAAAGTAATGAATGGAGTGATAAAAAAAGGACAAAAACTTAGATTTATGTCCACTGGGAAAATTTATTATGCACATGAAATAGGTAAATTAAAATTAAAAAAAATAGCTCAAAATGAGATAATAACTGGTGATGTTGGTTATGTTGTGTCTGGAATAAAAAATGCGGATGAAGTGAAAGTTGGAGATACCATTACAAATGATAAAGATCCTGCATTAACATCTATAGATGATTTTGAAGAAGTAAAACCAATGGTATTTGCTAGTATTTATCCTTCTGATTCTAATGATTATGAGGAATTACTTTCATCAATGGAAAAATTAAAGTTAAATGATGCTTCTTTAATTTTTAATACCGTATCTTCTTCTGCATTAGGCTATGGATTTCATTGTGGATTTTTAGGAATACTGCACATGGAAATTATAAAAGAACGTTTAAAAAGAGAGTATGGATTGAATGTTATTATTACGGTTCCTAATGTGTCTTATAGAGTTTTTAAAAAAAATATTAATGGTTTTATGATCATCAATAATCCTTCAGAATTTCCTGATATGGAGAAACTGATTAAAATAGAGGAACCTTATGTTTTAGTTAATATTATAAGTAAAGAAAATTTTATAGGATCTATTATTTCTTTATGTATGGAAAAACGTGGTAATATGATTGGATCACATAAATATTTATCTTTTGGAAAAAGAGTTAATTTTTCGTTTGAAATGCCACTATCTGAAATTATGTTCGGTTTTTATAATAAATTAAAAACTATTTCTAGAGGATATGCATCATTTGATTATAATTTTTTAACTTATAAAAGTTCTGATTTAAAAAAACTGACTATATTTATTAATCATCAACAAATTGATCCTTTATCTATTCTTGTTCATAAAAATTATATGTTAATACGAGCAAAAGAAATTTGTCATGAATTATCTTTACTTATTCCAAAACATCAGTTTAGTATACCGATTCAAGTATCTATTTCTGGTAAAATTGTTGCAAGGGAGACAGTCAAAGCTTTAAGAAAGGATGTAACTGCTAAATGTTATGGAGGTGATATATCTAGAAAAAGAAAATTATTAGAAAAACAAAAAAAAGGAAAGAAAAAAATGCGTCAAATAGGTAAAGTAAATATTCCTAATTCTACGTTTATCAATTTTTTAAAAGTAAAAAATTAAAAATTTTATTATGTCTGTGATTAAAATAGGAATCAATGGTCTTGGAAGAATAGGAAAAATGGTGTTAAGTTCTATTATAGAAAAAGAAAATTTTCATATTGTTTCCGTTAATGATTTAGCGCCAATTGATTATTTAGCTTATATGTTAAAATATGATTCAATTCATGGAAAATTTAAAGGTGAAATTAATATAGAAGGTAATGATTTAATTGTAAATGGCAACAAAATAACAGTTACTAATGAAACAAATCCATATAATTTAAAATGGAATAAATTGGATGTTGAATATGTTGTAGAATCTACAGGATTATTTTTAACTAAAGAATTAGCTAGTCTTCATTTAAAATCTGGAGTAAAAAAAGTAATATTATCTGCCCCACCAAAAGATAAGGATATTCCTATGTATGTAATGGGTGTGAATCATCAAACATTCAAAATTCATCAGCCTTCTATAGTTTCTAATGCATCTTGTACTACTAATTGTTTAGCTCCTATTGTGAAAGTGTTAAATGATAATTTTGGAGTTATAAAAGGATTAATGACTACAATACATGCATCTACTGCAACACAAAAAGTAGTTGATTCTGTTTCTTCTAAAGATTGGAGATCTGGTAGATCATCATTAAATAATATTATTCCTTCATCTACTGGTGCGGCAGATGCAGTTGGAAAAATCATTCCAAGTCTCAATGGTAAATTAACTGGAATGGCTTTTAGAGTTCCAATATTAGATGCTTCTGTTTTAGATTTAACTGTTTGTTTAAAATCTTATACAAATTATAATGAAATTAAATCTAGTATGAAAATTGCATCTGAAACATCATTAAAAGGAATATTAGGATATACTGACGAATTAGTCGTTTCTACAGATTTTATAGGAGATATTAGAACTTCTATTTTTGATGCAAGTTCAAGTATGATGTTAAATTCTACTTTTGTGAAAATAATATCATGGTATGATAATGAAGTAGGTTATGCATATAAAATAGTAGATCTGATAGAGTATATTCATAATTGTTATTAATATTTATAATGGAATATCATCCATAAATAAATATTTTTTATGATATTTATTGATTTTCAAGATTAAATGTTTAATTCCATTACTAATCATTAAATATGGTGCTTTTATTTTTAGATTATATTTAGAAATTTGATCTAATGTTTTTTGTGTAATTGAAATATTTGGAGATTTACATTCAATCAATAAATATGGTTTTTGTTGTTTATAAACTAAAAGATCCAATCTATTATTTACATTATTAATTTGAAAAGGATATTCTATAGATATATCAGATGTTTTATAATGTTTTTGTTTTAATAAAAATATTATATATTGTCGCACTAATTCTTCTCCAGTAAATGCATAAAATTTTTTTCTAATATTGCAGAAGATATAAGTTTTTTTATTAACATAAGTTAAATATAAATAATTTGTAATAAAACAATTAAAATCTGACATATTAAAAACACAAAATAATGTTTTTATGTTTAAAAATAAAATCAACAATTGCGTAATTATTGGATCTGGACCAGCTGGATATTCTGCATCTATATATGCAGCACGTGCTGATCTTAATCCAATTATGTTTATGGGATCGATGCCAGGAGGACAATTAACGACTACACATTATATTGATAATTATTTAGGATATCCGCAAGGTATTAATGGTTCTCAATTTATGGAATTTTGCAAAGAACAAGCCAAAAAATTTAAGGTTATTTTAATTCCTAAAAATGTTATTCAAGTAGAATTATCTGATAAAAAAGGAGGTATACATTATATTTATTATAGTAAAAAAGAATATATACGAAGTATAGGGTTAATTATTGCAACTGGTTCTAATCCTAAATTGTTAGGTATAGATATAAAAAAAGAAAAAGAATTATTAGGATTAGGAATTTCTTTTTGTGCTACATGTGATGGATTTTTTCATAAAGGAAAAGATGTTGCTGTTGTAGGTGGTGGAGATACTGCTTTAGAAGAAGCTATTTTTTTATCTAAAATTTGTAATAATGTTTATCTTTTAGTAAGAAAAAATTATTTTAAAGCATCTAAAATATTGCAAACAATAATTTTTCAAAAAAAAAATATAAAAATTTTTTTTTGTTCTCATATTGTAAAGTTTATAGGTAAACAGTTTTTAGAAGGAATTAAAGTCTTTGATTCAAAAAATGAGAAAAGTTATACGATTTTAATTAGTGGATTATTTATTGCTATTGGACATGTTCCAAATACAAAAATATTTAAAAATCAAATTATCATGGATAATTTAGGTTATATTTCCGTTCAAAATGGGAATACATCTACTAATAAACCAGGAGTATTTGCAGCAGGAGATGTACAAGATCCTATATATCGTCAGGCTATTATTTCAGCTGGAACTGGATGTATGGCCGCATTAGATTTAGACAAATATTTGAATAATATTTTATAAAAAAAATGAATCAAACAAATTTGCATTTTTTAGTATCTCATGCAAAACATTATGGATTTATTTATCCTTCTAGTGAAATTTATGGTGGAATAAGTTCTATTTATGATTATGGTCCATATGGAATAGAATTAAAAAAAAATATCCAAGAATATTGGTGGAGATCTATGATTCAACTGCATGATAATATAGTTGGATTAGATTCTTCGATTTTAATGCATACTGATGTATGGAAAGCATCTGGACATATAGATAAATTTAATGATTTATCAATTGATAATAAAGATTCTAACAAGAGATATAGTCCAGAAATTCTAATCAAAGAATCTTTATTAAAAAACAATCCAAAAAATAAAAAAGAAATTTTAGACATATTGGATAAATATTTATTAAATAATAAGTTAGATGATATTGAATCTTTGATAAAAAAATTAAATATTTGTGATCCCATTTATGGATCACAAAATTGGACTAATATTCATTTATTTAATATGATGTTTAAAATAAATGAAACACAAGGAGGATTTTTTTTACGTCCAGAAACTGCTCAAGGAATTTTTACTAATTTTATTAATGTAAAAAAATCAATTAGAATGAAAATACCATTTGGTATTGCACAAGTGGGAAAATCATTTAGAAATGAAATAATAGCTAGACAATTTATTTTTCGTATGCGTGAGTTTGAACAAATGGAATTACAATTTTTTATTTCTCCAAAAGAAGAAAAAAAATGGTATAATTATTGGAAAAAATTACGTTTAAAATGGCATTTAGAACTTAATTTAGGAAATAATAAATATCAAATGATAGAACAAAAAAAATTAGCTCATTATGCAAGTTATGGAACAGATATAAAATTTAATTTTCCTTTTGGTTTTAAAGAAATAGAAGGTATACATTGTCGTACAGATTTTGATTTAAGAAAACATGAATGTTTTTCAAACAAAAAATTAAGAGTTTTTGAACAATCAAAAAACAATTATATTCCTTATGTAATTGAAACTTCACTTGGGTTAGATAGAATTTTATTAGCTATATATTCTTCTTCTTTAAAGTTAGAAAAAATACCCAATGGTAATAATAGGATTGTATTAAAAATTCCTTATTATTTGTCTCCTATTCAAGCAGCAATATTACCATTAGTTTCAAAAAAAGGTCTTCCAGAAATTGCAAAAAAAATATTTAATGATCTTAAAATAGATCATAAATTAATTTATGACGCAAAAACTTCTATTGGAAAATTATATAGAAGACAGGATGCTATAGGTACTCCTATTTGTTTTACTGTAGATTATGATACTATTAATAATAATACAGTAACTATGAGAGATAGAGATACTATGCAACAAAAAAGAATTCCAATAGCTTCCATCTCCCATATTTTAAGAGAAAAAATTAGTATGACAAAAATATTGAAAAAATTATTAGATATTTCTTCTAATATCGGCTCCTAATTCTTTTTTTAAAAAAATGATGATATTATCTATTAGATTAGTAATTATAGAATTAGTTAATGTTTGTTTGTTGCTTCCAAACCAAAATCTGATCATGTAAGATTTTTTTGAAATAGGTAAATTTTTACCTTCATATAAATCTGATATTTGTATATTTTTGATTAATTTGAGTTTATATTGTTGTTTTTTTAATGTTTGATAAATTGTCTCAAATAATATATTTTTATCTACTAAAATGGATAAATCTCTTTTTAAAATAGGAAATTTATAATGTTTATACAACGTGAAATTTTTGTTCTTGATAACTGATAATATAAAATATTCCCAATATATTTCTGCATAAACTACTTGTTTACCTTTTATATGATTTTTATAGATTCCTATTTCTGCTAAGTTATTTTTTTTATATATCATTAATATGCTATTGTGTAGTAATGGGTGATTAGAAATCTTTTGAGTATAATTTTTAATTCCAGTTTTTTGAAAAATTTGTTCTAAAATACCTTTTAAATATAAAAATAGATATTCAATAGAATTATTATTATTTTTGCTTTCTAATATACTTAATCCTAAATAATTTTTTTCGCAAAAATGATTTTTTTTATCATAAAAAATTTTTCCTAATTCAAAAAATTTTATATCATTATCAGTTTTATGAAAATTTGATTTCAAATTATTTATCATGCCAAAAAAAAGATTGGTTCGCATAGAATCGTAATGTTTATTAATTGGATTTTTAACATGAATAGATTTGATTTTCATATAAGAATTTAAATCAATGATTTCTTGATTTTTATCATTTATCATAGGTAAATTGATAACTTCTTGAAATCCATGATTTATTAATTGATTAGTTACTAAATATTTTATATTTTCGCTTGTTGTAGTGTTATTATAATAATAAGTATATGGATAAGTTTTAAGTTTATTATTATATTTATTTGTTATTTTATTAATACCATATATACGGATAATTTCTTCAATTAAATCTATTTCTCTTTTAATATCTATTCTATAAATAGGAATAAGTACTGTAAGTGATTTTTCATTTTCTTCTATAATTTTGATTACTAATAGTAAAATAATTTGTTTTATAATTTGTTTGGAAATTCGTTTTCCAATTACATCTATAATTTTTTTATAACGTATTGTTATTGGTATAGGATAAATGGGTTTTAAATAATTATCAATAATATTAGAAAAAAATATTTTTTTATTATTTATTTTTTCTAGTAAAAAAATAAATCTACTTAAAGCACGTAATGTGTTATTAGGATCTATATTTTTTTCTAAAAACCTTATTGAATCATTCTGTATAAAATTATGTAAATCAAAATGTTGAATATTTTTATACGGTAAATTGATACATAATAGTAAAATATTTTGATTTATGTTTTCATTTATTAATTGATTATTTCTAATTAATAATGGTTTTGCTATATCATATATTATCATACATTTGGTATGATTGGTATGAACTTCTACTTGATTTTTTAAATGGATGTTATTTGTTAATTTAATGAAAATTTTTTTACCTTCTATTTGATCTATATTTAAAATTTGTATAGGTTGTCCTAATTCATACATAATAAAATTTGTAAGATCAATAATATTATTAATTGATTTAATTCCAATAGATTCTAATATAGTTTGTAACCAAGGTGGTGATTTATCAATTTTTGTATTAAAAATTATTATATAAGAATATCTTATACATTTAATAGTTGGATCAATTGATATTTGAAAATTATTTTGTTTTAAATTTTCATTATCATGATATTGATATACTTTTGGTGTATTAAGAAATAATACATTTTTTTTATAATTTTTAAATTTTAAAAAAGCATATAAATCTCTTGCTATACCATAATAACTAATGGCATCAGGACGATTAGGAGGCATTTCAATATCTATTATATTGTTTTGTATATTTTTTACTAGAAATCCTAGATTTATTAATATATCGGATATTTTTTTTATATTGAGATTAAAATTAATATATTGTTTGAGCCAATTATATGATATTTTCATATTATGGACATAATCAAAATTTTAATTAATTCTTTATTATTTCTATTAACGATTGGTTTTAACAATCCAATATTTTTATCGCAAGAAAATTCAAAATTGATCAAATATTCATCTATAGATGATAAAATTTCTATTAAAAATTTAGTATTAAATCTCATGATAATTATATTATGATTATTATCTAATAATTTAAACTTACATTTAATAATGGAATAATTATTATTGATTGACGCTTCTTCATATATTTTTAATGTATTTTTAACCTTATTTTTAAAAGAAAATCTAATAATACAAGGATTATTATTAGATAATATATAAATTCGTTTAATAGAATTTAAAAATAAATTTTTATTTATTATAAATGATATGTCAGTTCTTGTTGGAAATATTGAATTAAATGTTATAGATGGATTATTAAAAGATTTACAAAAAAATATATTGTTTTCAATTTGAAACTGAACGATATTTTCTTGATTATATTTTTCTATTACCATAATAATTTGTTTAATATGTAATTTTTGTTTTAAAATATTATGTAATTTTCTTAAAGAAGAAAAATGAATAATTAATTCTATAGGTAAATTATTAGTAAAGTTATTATGTGTAATAGTATATTGTATAAGTCTATAAGTATCAGTAGATATAAAATTATATACATCAGGAGTTAATTGAAAAACTACTCCATTTATAATATATTTTAAGTGTTTCAAATATTGTTTTTCATAAAAAAACAAAGTATAATTTAAAATTTTTAATAAAATAGAATAAGAAAAAACAATTTTAATAATTGGTTTATTCTGATAATCACTTATTATAGGATAAATCAAATGTTTTGTATCATTATTCCTATAAATAGGAAGATAGTAAGAATCTTGTTTATATAAAATTACTAATATATTTTTTCTTTTTTCTACTAATAATACAGTGTCATTTATAAATGTTTGAAGAAAATTTATCATTAACGTTATAGAAATTGATATTTGTTCCTTAGAAGTTTGTTCTATACATGTTTGTATTTTAGTTATAAAAACAGAATTTGTATTTGATATATAGATAATTAATTCCTTATTATTACTTGCTAGAACAACAAAATATAAATTTTTTTTACAATTTGAAATTTTATATAAAAAATATAGTTTATTTAACAAAGAAGAACTACAAATATAAAATTTCATATTATTTTAAATAAAAAAAATAGCGTGAGGGGGAATTGAACCCCCGACCTTTGGGTTATGAGACCAACGCTCTATCCAACTGAGCTATCACGCCAATTTATGAAATACACTTAATTTTTTTGTTAAGTTAATATATTTTTACTTAAAGAAACTAGTTATTTATGGATTTAAGCAATTATAGAAAAAATTATGAATCAAGAAAATATTTAATAGAACAAAATATTCCTACCATTCCAATTGAATTATTTCATTCTTGGTTTCAAGAAGAAAAAAAAATGTCTTCTAATGATCAAGAAGTAAATACAATGTCAATATCAACAATTGGAAAAGATGGTGCACCTGAAACAAGAATTGTCTTACTAAAACAATATTCTGAAAAAGGATTTATATTTTATACTAATTATTTAAGTGCTAAAGGATTAGCAATTCAACAGAATCCACAAACATGTATTTCTTTTTATTTTTATAATACAAATAGACAAATATTAATTAAAGGAAAAACTTTTAAATTAAATATTCAACAATCAGATAGATATTTTAATGAAAGACCAAGAGAACATAAGATTGGAAGTTGGGCATCTAAACAAAGCACTATTATTCCTTCTAAAGAATATTTATTAGATCAATATAACAAATGGAAAATTTTTTTCAAAAAATGTATAATAATAAAACGTCCTTTTGATTGGGGAGGATATATAGTAAAACCATATAAAATGGAATTTTGGCAGGGACAACCATATAGACTTCATGATAGATTAGTCTATTATTTAGAAACAGATAAAAAATGGAATGTCTTTAGATTATCTCCATAATAAATTATTACAATTTTGATAATTCTGATCCTATTTTAAATTTAGCTACTTTTTTTCCAGGAATATGTATTTTTTGTCCTGTTCTAGGGTTCACCCCTTTTCTTGGATTTCTATCTATTACAGAAAATGTTCCAAATCCTATTAAAGTCACTTTATTCCCTTGTTTTAAAGATTTAATGATTGTTTGTATAAAACTTTCTATGACAGTTTTAACGTCGTTTTTTGCAAGTCCTGTTTTCTCAGAAATAGAGTGTACCAATTCGGTTTTATTCATATATAATTTATAGTTAAGTTATTTTTTAATATAAAATAGCAAATATAATTAAAGATTTGTTATATATTATTAATGATTGATTGAGGTTTATGTTTAATTTATTTTATTTAACAAATATATTTGTTTTAATTTTTATTCCATTAATGATATTTTTTACAGACATTTTTGTTTTTCCTTCTATTTGTCCTTCAAGAATAGATATAAATCCTTTTTTTGCTGATATTTTCATTTCAAATGCAGAAATTGTGACTAATCCAATTGTATATAAATGAGGTACTAATATTTTTTTAGATAAAAATATTTTAAATCTATAAAATTTGTTTTTAATAAATAAATAAGTCCATGCTGTTGGATAAGGACTTAATCCTCTTATTTTGTTATATATAACATCTACAAATGATGTTTGCCATTGAATTCTGCAGTCTTCATTATATATTTTTCTAGCATAAAATAAAGATGTAGATGTAGATGTAGATGTAGATGTAGATGTAGATGTAGATGTAGATGTAGATGTAGATGTATTATCATGTGTTTGTTTTTTTATTATGACTTGGTCTAAAGTTTTGACAATAACATCTCCGCTGATTTTTTTTAGTTTATTTTCAACTTCTCCATATGTTTCATTTTTTCCAATATGTATTTTTTTTTGTAATATAATATTACCAGAATCTATGCGATCATTTTTGATAAAAAATGTAGTTAATCCAGTGTGTGTTTCTCCATTGATAATTGACCAATGAATAGGAAATGGACCTTTATAATTAGGTAGTATAGATGCATGTAAATTTAAGGTTCCAATTTTTGGCAAATTCCAAATATGTTTTGGTAAAATTCTAAATGAAACAACAATTTGTATATCAATATGCCAGGATTTTAATGTTTCTATAAATGCAGTATCAAGAAAATTTGTAGGTTGTAATATTGGAATTTTATTTTTGATTGCATATTGTTTAATTTTATTATTAAATACAATGTTTTTATTTTTTTTTATGTATTTATCGGGATTAGTGATAATTCCTATTATATTATATTTAAGCATGTGTAATTGTTGTAATGAACATATAGAAAAAGATGTTCCACCTATAAAAACTATTCTAGGATATTTTTTTAGTTGTGAATTATTATATTCAATCATTTTTAATTTAAAATTGCTAATTTTATGTTTTTTTTAAAAATCATTTATTTTTGAAAATCAAACATATAATTTTTTCAAAAAATATAAATATATGTATTGGACTTTAGAATTAGCTTCTCATTTGGAAGATGCACCTTGGCCAGCAACAAAAGAAGAATTAATTGATTTTGCTATTCGTACTGGTGCTCCATTAGAAGTAGTAGAAAATCTTCAACAATTAGAAAATGTTGATGGAGAAGTTTTTGAATCTATAGAGGATATATGGGCTGATTATCCACGAGATGATGAAGATTTTTATTGGAATAGAGATGAATATGAATTATAAAATATAATCATGAAATTTTTTAAAACATTTTTAAAAAAATTATTCAAAAATAAAAATGATAGAGATCTTCATAAACTTAAACAGTTTTTGTTGAAAATCAAAATTCAAGAAAAAAAAATTGCTGATTTATCAGATAATGGCTTAAGAAAAAAAACTATAGAATTTAAAAATATAATACAATCGGCTATTTATCCTCTTTGTCAAAAAGAAAAAAAATTAATTGAAAAAACAAAAATGAGATCATGTTCTATTCATGATTTAGAACAAAGTTATTTAGAAAAAGAAAATATACAAAAAGAATGTTATAACATAGAACAAGAAATCTTACTTAAGATTTTACCAGAAGCATTTGCCGTCATAAAAGAAACTGCTAAACGATTCAAAGAAAAAAAAAAATTAATAGTAAAATCAACATTACTTGATGAAGAATTATCCAAAATAAAATCTTATGTAACGTTAAAAGATGGATATTCAATTTGGAGTAATGAATGGAATGCTCATGGAAAACATATTATTTGGAATATGGTTCATTATGATGTCCAATTAATGGGTGGTGTAGTTTTACATCAAGGAAAAATTGCTGAAATGGCTACTGGAGAAGGTAAAACATTTGTTTCTACTTTATCTGCTTATTTAAATGCATTATCTGGAAGAGGCGTACATATTGTTACAGTGAATAATTATTTATCCAAGAGAGATGCTAATTGGATGGGGCCTTTAATGGAATTTCATGGATTAAGAGTGGATTGTTTAGATAATTATGATTCTTATCAATTTAGTTTAAGAAAAAAAGCTTATTTAGCTGACATTACTTATGGAACAAATAATGAATTTGGATTTGATTACTTGCGTGATAATATGGCAATTTCACAATCATACTTAGTTCAAAGAGAATTAAATTATGCTATTATAGATGAAATTGATTCAGTATTAATAGATGAAGCTAGAACACCATTGATTATTTCCGGTCCAGTGAATTTTTATAAAGAGGAAAAACAAGAATTTAAATTTTTAAAAGAAAAAGTAGATCTTCTTGTTAAAGAACAAAAAAAGAAAGTTAAACAATTTTTACAAGAGTCTAAATATCTCATAAAATCTGGAAACAAACAATTAGGTGGATTGAAACTATTTCAATCATATAGAGGATTTCCAAAACAAAAATCTTTAATTAAATTTTTAAATGAAGATAAAATTAAAATTATTTTACAATATATAGAAAATATATATTTATTACAAAATAATGGAAAAGATTTAACAATAGTAGATAAAGACTTATATTTTGTGATAGATGAAAAACATAATACAGTAGAACTAACTGAGTTAGGATTTCAATTTTTATCTAAAAATATGTTAAATATTAATTTTTTTGTTGTTCCAGATATTAATGTAGAACTTGCTAAAGTAGAAACACAAAATTTACCTAAAAACAAGGAAATCAAAGTAAAAGATCAATTAATAAAAAATTTTACTATTAAATTACAAAGAATACATACTATCAATCAGCTTTTAAAAGCTTATACTCTATTTGAAAAAAATATAGATTATATAATTGTAGAAAAAAAAGTAAAAATTGTAGATGAACAAACTGGTCGTATTATGGAAGGTAGGCGATATTCAGATGGACTACATCAAGCTATAGAAGCAAAGGAAAATTTAGACATAGAAGCATCTAGTCAAACTTTAGCTAGCATTACTTTACAAAATTATTTTAGAATGTATCATAAAATATCAGGAATGACTGGTACAGCAGAAACAGAGGCTAGTGAATTATTAGATATTTATAAATTAGATGTAGTTGTAATACCTACACATAAACCTATTAAACGCATTGATTATCAAGATCTTATTTTTAAAACACAACGAGAAAAATACAATGCAATTTTAGAACAAATTATATATCTTTCTAAAAAAAAACATAGACCGGTACTTGTAGGAACTACTTCTGTAGAAATCTCTGAATTATTAAGTAGAACATTAAAATTTAGGAAAATTCAACATAATGTATTAAATGCAAAATTACATCATAAAGAAGCAGATATTATTGCAAAAGCTGGATTACCAGGAACTGTGACAATAGCAACTAATATGGCAGGAAGAGGTACAGATATTCAACTTTATAAAGATGTTGTACAATTTGGTGGTTTAGCGGTAATAGGAACAGAAAGACATGATTCAAGAAGAGTAGATAATCAATTGAGAGGACGTACTGGTAGACAAGGAGATCCAGGATCTTCTCAATTTTATATATCATTAGAAGATAATTTAATACGTGTATTTTTACATTCAGAAAAATTATCAAAATTAATGGATCGATTTGGACATAAAGATGGAGATATTATCCAACATCCTTTATTAACAAAATCGATAGAAAGAGCACAAAAAAAAATAGAAGACAATAATTTTAGTATAAGAAAACGTCTATTAGATTATGATGATGTAATTAATAAACAAAGGGAATTTATTTATAAAAAAAGAAAAAATGCATTGTGTGGGGAAAAGTTGAATTTAGATATTTCTAATATGGTATATAGTATATTATATTCTTTAATTGCAGTGAAAAAATCGTTGTTTGATTATAAACATCTAAAATATGAATTTCTTAATATATTTGGTGTGGATTTGCCAATCAAAAAAAAAGAATTTGTAGCTAATCAAGAACAATATATAATTAATTACTTACATGATATATTAATTGATTTATATGAAAAAAAGAAAAATCAAATTATTAACAAATATTTACATACAATATTGTATAACAATACTAATATAAAATATGATTATAAAATTAAATATATTTTTACAGATCATAATAAATCTACTAAAATAGTAGTAAATACTAGCAAAAAAGATATTATTAATAGTAATGGATATATATTATTTTCAATAATAGAAAAAAAAACTATATTATGTTTTTTAGATGATAAATGGAAGGAGCATTTACGAGAAATGGATAGTTTAAGACATTCAGTACAAAATGCAGTTTTTGAACAAAAAGATCCTTTAATTGTTTATAAGCAAAATGCTTTTCATTTATTTCAAGACATAGTTGATGATATTAATAAAAAAATTATTTCTTTTTTATTTAAATCATTTATATATAATAAAGAATGATACTAAAGAGTATAGATAGTGATGTTTTGATGATTTATTCACAAAAAACAAGTGTAATTATTAAAATTACAACATTGATTATACTTTATAAAGTTTAAGTAAATAATCATAATAATTTTTCAAAATTAATGAAAATCAACTGATTTATACAGCATATTTAGTTAGTAGTATTATTTATTGTAATGTAAACATCAAACGTAGAATTATTATCATTATGACTTATTTTATTGTTTCTTATTGTGGAATCAGTATTTTGTCAATGAAAAAAAATTATAATACGATTAATCAAATTCCATATAACACATATGGTGTTGTTTTAGGAACTTCTAAATATTTGCATGGAGGTGGAATAAATTACTATTTTAAATATAGAATAGATGCTGCAAGTTCTCTTTTTTTTAACGGTAAAATACGTTATATAATTGTGAGTGGAGATAATAGAGACAATACTTATAATGAACCTAAAATGATGAAAAAAGAATTAATAAAAAAAGGTGTTCCTTCTCGTTTTATATATGAAGATTTTTATGGTATCGATACATTACATTCTGTGTTAAGAGTTTATAAATTATATAATCAAATTAGATTTACTATTATTTCTCAAAAATTTCATAATGAAAGAGCTATTTTTATTGGTAATTGTTTAGGATTAGATGTGATTGGATTTAATGCCAAAAGTATTCCATTTCATTGTAAAATACAAATTAGAGAAATTTTAGCAAGAATAAAAGTGTTAATATATGTAGTAATTTGGATAATTAAAGGATGTTAAAAAATAAAAGATATATAATCATTAAATATTTTTTTATTATTGGTTTGTCTTGTATTTAATTCTAATAACATCGGTTTATGAGATGGATTCCAAAAAATAGATAAAACTTCTTTCAAAAGAACAATATTAGATACATATTTATATTTCCAATTATACATGTCACAAATTGGTTTTGCTGTTAAAGAATGTTTAGTTTCAAAAAAATCAAAAGTTTTTTGATTAATTTTTTTTTTGGTAATTAATTTAAAAATGTTTCCACCACCATTATTAATTAATATAATTCTAAAAAAATTTGGTGTATAATTATTCCATAATGCATTGCTATCATAAAAAAAACTTATATCACCAATTACTAAAGTTACTATTTTTAAACTATTTATAGAATATCCAATAGCAGTTGAAACACTACCATCAATTCCTGATGTTCCTCTATTACAATAAGATATCACAGAAGTTTTTTTTATATCCAACAATTGATAGTATCGTATAATAGTACTGTTGCCTAAATGTAAAATTGATTTTTTTGGTATAGAATTAAATATTAAAAATAAAACTTTTAAATCTGAAAAACTATTTTCTTTGTTTATAAAAATATTATTATTTTTTTTTCTTTTGTTTCTTAAATCTACCCATTTTTGTTTATAATTAGAATAATCATAATGTATATTTTGAAATATATTCAAAAATCTTTCAGGTATGATAGGCCAATAAATTGTTAGCTTATAATAAGTATCTGGATAATGTTTAGTTTCTTCTCCTATATGCCAATGATATTTAGGAGGATATTTTCGCATAATATATCTCATTCTATTAGATATAATATTGCCACCAATGGTTAATAACAGTTGAGGTTTTAAACTTAACCATTCTGTTAATGTCATCTTAAAAAATAATTGATCTATTGAAAAAAAGAAATTCTCGTATAATTGAGAAGAAGTTTCAGAAAATATAACAATAGAAGAATCTTTTTTTAGTAGTTTTATGATTTTTTTTATATTTTTATTTGGTGGATGTAATCCGATAAAAATTATTTTTTTTTTAGATTGTATCCATATTTTTTTTTCTTTTTGATATGAATAATTGACTATTGTATTTTCTACTGGAATTTCCTTGATAATTTTAGGTTTTACTTGTATATTATTTACTGTATCATAAAGGGGATCTGTAAAAGGAATATTAATATGGACAGGTCTATTTTTTTTAATACATTCATTAATAGCCTCATTAATTAATTTTTCATTATACCATAATCCTTTCTTAGATTCTTCTTCAGTTAATTGTACAGAATAAACTACATGATTTTGAAAAATATTTTCTTGATGAATAGATTGTCCTTCTAATAAATAAGATGTTTCTTGAGGTCTATCTGCAGTTAGAAAAATAAGTGGAATGTGTTGATAAAAAGCTTCAGTAAGTGCAGGATAATAATTAATAACTGATGTACCAGAAGTACAATTTAGTAATACTGGATTATTAATTTGTTGTGCCATACCAAGCGCAAAATATCCTGCAGAACGTTCATCTACAATACTATAAGTTTTAAAATTAGGATTCATTGTAAAATGAATAATAATTGGAGCATTTCTGGAGCCTGGTGATATTACAATATGAAAAATTGATTTTGAAATTAGGATAATTCCTAAACTCTGAACAATTTTTTTGTTTGAGTAAATCATGTATGTGTGTAAAATAACTAAAATAATCCTCCATTGACATGTAATACAGATCCAGTAATATAATCTGATAATTCAGAAGCAAGAAATAAACTTGAATTAGCTATATCTTGAGGAGTTCCAGCTCTGTTTAATGGAATATGATTTATAAAATTTGTTTTTATTGTATTAGGAAGATGCTCATTCATTTTAGTATATATATATCCAGGAGCTATAGCATTGCAACGAATATTTTTGGATCCAAGTTCTTTAGCAATCGATTTAGTGAATCCAATAATTCCAGCTTTAGAAGTAGAATAATTAGATTGCCCTGAATTTCCAGTACATCCAATAACAGAACTCATATTAATAATATTTCCTTTTCTTTGCTTTATCATAGGAATAATCGCATATTTAGTTAAATTAAACATAGAATAAATATTAGTTTTTATTACTTTATCCCAATTATGTTCCGACATTCTTAATAAAAAATTATCTTTTATAATTCCTGCATTATTTACTAATATATCTAAACGTCTATATTTTTCTATAGTTTTTTCTATCAATAATTTAGTTGCATCTATATTTTTTAAATCTATGTGATACGATTCAACAAAATTTTTTAATTTTAATTCAAAAGATAATTTATCAGCTTTTTGTTTAGAAGATAAAAAAGTAAAAATTACGAATGCTCCATGTTGTACAAATGTTTTGACAATAGAAGACCCAATATCACCAGAACCACCTGTCACTATTGCTATTTTTCCATTTAATAATTTCATTTATATAATTGTTTATTAATTAATTTAAGTATAATATGAAATTGTTTATCTATACTTAGATAAGTATTATCTATTTCAATACAATTTTTGGTAGGTTTTTGCAAAGGAGAATATTTTCTATAAAGATCCAAATTATCTCTATATAAAATATTATGTTTTACTTTGTCATAAGATATTATTTGTCCTTCTTTTTTTAATTCTTTATATCTTCGGAAAGAACGAATCTCAGTAGAGCCTTTCATAAATATTTTTATTTTAGCTTGTGGGCATATTGTTGTTCCTATATCTCTTCCTTCTATTACTAATCCTTTTTTATTATATATATATATTAATTTTTTTTGTATAATATTCAGTTTTTTACGTATTTCAGGAATACTAGCTAGTACACTAACCTTTTCTGTTACTTGTATAGATGTGATCTGATCTTGAACATTTTCATTATTTAAAAAAGTTTCTATTTTATTCATTTGTTTATTCCATTTAAATGTAAAATGTATATTATTTAAATAAGGAATAAAATTAGTTACATTCCATAAATCACTGTTAAACATTTTTTGTCTAATAGCTAATAAAGTAATACATCTATACATAGCACCCGTATTTATATAATAATATTTTAATTTATTAGATAATTGTTTGGCTAATAAACTTTTTCCAGAAGACGAATATCCATCTATAGATATAATTTGATTTTTATTAGTATTAGTCATCATATATTAAATTCAAATTTATAGGATAACAATTTGTAAAAAAGTTTTGCAACTAAAAAATCTGTAGAACATTCATTTTTATTTGGTGATAATTCTACAATATCAAATCCCACAACTTGTTTTTTTGTAAAAACTTGTTTTAAAAAAAATAATGTATTATACCATGACATACCACCTGGTTCAGGTGTACCAGTGGATGGTGCAATACCAGGATCAAAAACATCTATATCTATACTAATAAATATATTATTTGACAATTTGTTAATAGCTAGCTCCATCCATTTATTATTATTATAAATTTCATGAGTATAAAATATATTTCCTTTTTGAACATATTGTGTTTCTTCTATATCCATACTACGAATTCCTATTTGTACTAATGTGTATTTTTTTGAAGCCTCATACATAGAACAAGCATGATTATAAGGATTATTATTATAAATAGGACGTAAATCAGCATGAGCATCCATATGAAGAATGCTTAAATTTTCAAATAATTCTCCAAAAGCTCGAATACTTCCAATGGATATAGAATGTTCTCCACCTATGAGAGTAACAAATTTTTTTTTTAATAAATATTTTTTTGTAATATTATATATAATTTTATTAGGTGAATTATTAAATTTTTTTATAGAAGGAGCTAAAAAAATTCCTCTTTTATACACTTCAGAATTAGTTTCTATATCATATAATTCTAAATATTGAGATGCGTTTATAAAAGCATTTGGTCCATATTGTGCACCTTTTTGCCATGTTACTGTATCATCATAATGTATTGGAATGATAACAATTTTAGATGTTTCAAGTCTAGCATATTGTTGTGGAATTCCTGCAAAAGTTTTTGGATTCATTATATTATAGAAAAATCAATTTAATATCCTAATATTTTTAATATTTCATTAGCTTCTTGTGAACGTCTAAAAAGTTTATATACAAATCTCTGTTGTTCATCATAATTAATCAGTATATGTATAGGTTGTGGAATTAAACAATGGTGAACGCCTCCATATCCACTAATAGTATCTTGATATGCACCCGTATTAAAAAAACCAATATACAGTGGGGTTGTGGTTCTAAAACATGGAAGATATATAGCGTTGATATGTTGTTCAGAATTATAATAATCTTCACTGTCACATGTTAATCCACCTAAAAATACTCTCTCGTAAGAATCATTCCATCTATTAATAGCCATCATAATAAATCTTTGACTAATTGCCCAAGTATCTGGTAATGTTGTCATAAATGAACTATCAATTATATTCCATTTTTCTCTATCATTTTGTTTTTTTTGATCAAGTATTTGATATATTATACCACCACTTTCGCCTACAGTATAAGTACCAAATTCTGTGTATATATTGGGCTCTTCAATATTTTCTTCTTTACAAAATTTATGAATTTGATATACAATTTCGTTAGTCATATATTCATAATTATATTTAAAAGACATAGACGTTTTAATTGGAAATCCACCACCGATATTAAGAATATCTAATTCTGGAGAAATTTTTTTTAATTGAGCATATATTTGTAAACATTTAAATAGTTCATTCCAATAATAAGCTGTATCTTTTATCCCAGTATTAATAAAAAAATGTAACATTTTTAATTCTACTTTTGGATTATTTTTGATTTTATTTAAATAAAAAACAATAATATCTTTATATCCTATTCCTAAACGAGATGTATAAAATTCAAATTTTGGCTCTTCTTCAGAAGCTATTCGTATTCCTAATTTAAATGGATAGTTTATAACTAAATTTAGTTGTTCTAATTCGTCAACATTATCTAATATAGGAATGGTATTATAAAATCCATTATTAATTAATTCAGATATATTTTCTATATAATTTTTAGTTTTAAATCCATTACAAATAACTTCAATATTTTTTTTTGTTTTTCCTTTTTTATATAGATTTTTTACTATGTCTATATCATATGCATAAGAAGTTTCAATACTTACATTATTTTTTAATGCTTCTTCTAAAATAAAGGCAAAATGAGAACTTTTTGTACAATAACAATAAGTATATTTTTTTTTATAATTATTATATTGAATAGCTTTTTTGAACCATTTTTTTGCTTGTTGTATATTTTTAGAAATTTTTGGAAGAAAAGTAAATTTTAATGGGGTACCATATTTATTTATAAGATTGATCAATGGTATACCATGAAATTCTAAAAAATTATTTTTAATAGAAAATTCCTCAGATGGAAAATTAAAAGTTTGATCTATAAAATCTATATATCGAATTTTCATAAAATTATAAAAAACATTAATTAAAATATGTTTTTGTTGTTTTGTATTAAAAATTTTTTTAAAAAAGTATTAATTTCTCCATTCATTACAGATTGTACTTTATGAGTTTCATATCCTGTTCTTAAATCCTTTACTAATTGATAAGGATGCATAATATAATTTCTTATTTGAGATCCCCATTCAATTTTTTTTTTTTTAGATTCTATTTTATTTTTTTTATCTAGATTTTTTTTAATTTCTATTTCAAATAATCTAGATTTTAGAATTTGTAATGCTGTTTGTCGATTTTGAATTTGTGATCTAGATTCAGTATTTTCAATAATAATACCTGTTGGCACATGTTTTAATCTTACTCCAGTTTCTACTTTATTTACATTTTGACCTCCTGATCCACGAGAACGAAAAGTATCCCAATGAATATCTGATACATTAATATTAATATCTATCTTTTTTTCTATAAACGGATAAACAAATACTGAAGAAAAAGTAGTATGACGTTTTGAATTATTATTAAATGGAGATATTCTAATTAATCTATGTACTCCATTTTCTCCTTTTAAATATCCAAAAGCATAAATTCCATTAATTTCTAAAGTAACGGTTTTTGTACCAATTATATCACCTGGAGTATGATGAATTTTATTCACAATAAATTGATTATGTTCACCCCATAATATATACATTCTCATTAACATTGCCGTCCAATCACAGCTTTCAGTACCACCTGCTCCAGAAGATATTTGTAGTATTGCATTATAAGTATCTTCTTTCTTAAACAATGTTTTAATTTCTATATCATCTACTAATTTTTTAGTTTTATTTAATTGAACTTTTATATTGGTGTCTATATGTTCTTCTTTATAAATATAATACATACATTCAAGTTCTTCCATTGCATTTTTCAGTTGCGTAAAATCTTTTATTTTGATTTTTAAAGTTTGAAAATTTTTTACAAATTTTTTATATTTTATTTTGTCTTTCCAAAAATTAGGAGTTAACATTTTATCTTGATCATGTTCTAATGATTTTTTGATATTTTTAATATCTAATAATTGTTCTAGTTTATTGATTTTTTGCGAAATTGATGATATTTCATCTTGTATTATCATAATATATGAGAATTTTTGATCAAAAATGATCAATTTTATATTGATACATATATAATATTGGCATTAGGCATGAAACATAATTATAATATGTATCTCTTTACAATAAATTTACTTAGTAATCACTAAATTTTGTTGAAAAAATAAAAGTGAAAATACATATATATTGAAATCAAAATACAATTTTATTGAAAATATTTAATATAATAAATTTATTTGCATAATATGTATTATTATGCATCACTGATCACTGCATAAAACATAATATGATATATGGAATCTTTAAATAATTATAAAACATTAGAAAAATATGCTAAAAATTTAAATGAATGGGCAAATAAAGGAAAATTAGATCCTGTGATTGGACGTGATGAAGAAATAAGACGAGTATTGCAAATATTATCTAGAAGAAAAAAAAATAATCCATTACTAATAGGTGAACCAGGTGTTGGAAAAACAGCAATAGCTGAAGGATTAGCACATAGAATAATTAATGGTGATATTCCAGATAATTTAAAAAAACAACAAGTATTTTCTTTAGATATGGCTTCTTTAATAGCTGGAGCAAAATATAAAGGAGAATTTGAAGAACGATTAAAATTGGTTATTAAAGAAGTTACATTGTCTAATGGAGAAATTATTTTGTTTATTGATGAAATACATACTTTAGTTAGTACAGGTCTTGGAAGTGGAGAAGGAACTATAGATGCAGCAAATATTTTCAAACCAGCATTAGCAAGAGGAGAACTTCGTGCTATTGGAGCAACAACGTTAAATGAATATCAAAAATATTTTATTACAGATAAAGCATTAGAAAGAAGATTTCAGCCGATATATGTTCATGAACCATCTATTTCAGATTCTATTTCTATATTACGCGGAATTAAAGATAAATATGAGAGTCATCATAAAGTCAGGATTAAAGATGAATCAATTATTGCCGCTGTAAAGTTATCTAAACGTTATATTAATGAACGATTTTTGCCAGATAAAGCTATTGATTTGATTGATGAAGCAGCAGCTAAATTAAGAATGGAAATAAATTCTAAACCAGAACGATTAGATATTTTGCATAGAAATATTATGAAAATAGAAATACAAATAGAAGCTATTAAAAGAGAAAAAAATCAACAAAAAAAATTAGATGCTTTGAAAAATGAATTATTCAAATTAAATCAAGAACAAATGCAATTGCAAATTCAATGGGAAAATGAAAAAAATTTAGTAGAAGGATTACAAAAGGCAAAAGATAAAATAGAGCATTTTAAATTTGAATCTGAACAGGCAGAAAGATTAGGAGATTATGGAAAAGTAGCTGAATTAAGATATGGAAAAATTAAAGAAGAAGAAAAAAAAATTCAACAGTTTGAAATAGAATTAAAAAAGAAAGAAAAAAAAGGGGAAAAAATGATTCAAGAAGAAGTGTCTAAAGAAAATATTGCTCAAGTAGTTTCCAAATGGACTGGTATTCCAGTAACAACAATGTTAACCAGTGAAAAAGAAAAATTAATTTTTTTAGAAAAACAATTGCATGAAAGAGTTATAGGTCAAAATGAAGCTATTCAATCAGTTTCAAATGCGATAAGACGTTCTAGAGCTGGACTACAGTATGAAACAAAACCTATAGGTTCTTTTTTATTTATGGGATCTACTGGAGTTGGTAAAACAGAACTAGCTAAGGCATTAGCTGAATATTTATTTGATGATGAAAACAATATAGTTAGAATAGATATGAGTGAATATCAAGAACGTCATTCTATAAGTAGATTGATTGGAGCTCCTCCAGGATATATTGGTTATGAAGAAAGTGGTCAATTGACAGAAACAATACGTCGTAGGCCATATAGTCTAATTTTATTAGATGAGATTGAAAAAGCTCATCGTGATGTTTTTAATATTCTTTTACAAGTGTTAGATGATGGTAGATTAACTGATAATAAAGGAAATACAGTAAATTTTACAAATACTATTATTATCATGACATCTAATATAGGGTCAGAAATCATTAATAATGAAAATTTTTTGAATGATAATAGAGACATAAAAAATATAAAAACTACTTTAATACAGTTATTAAAAAATGTAGTAAAAATAGAATTTATTAATCGAATAGATGAAATTATTTTTTTTAAACCTCTTTCGCGAGAAGAAATTACAAATATTGTTAAATTACAAATTAAAAAATTCAAAATATTTCTATTAACAAAAAATATACATATAAAAATTACTGAACAAGCTATTTTATATTTATCAAAAAAAGGATATGATCCTATTTTTGGAGCAAGACCATTAAAAAGAGTTATTCAATATGATATAATGAATAAATTATCTAAAGAACTTATTAAAGGTAATCTTGATGAACATTCTATAATCTTGATAGATTGTGTTAATCAACAAAAAATAATTTTTATCAAAAAAAATAGATATCATGATATATAAATCTGGATTTGTAAATATTATTGGATTTCCAAATGTAGGAAAATCTACATTAATAAATTCTTTAGTTAAAAAAAACATTTCTATAGTAACTAAAAAAGCGCAAACTACTCGTCATAGAATTATAGGTCTTTTGGAAGAAGCAAATTATCAAATTGTATTTTCTGATACACCAGGTATCATGAAACAACAAAATATCTTAATACAAAAAATGATGATGAAATATGTTAAAAAATCTATAGAAGATGCTGATATTATTTTATTTATTACCGAGATAGGAAAATATATGATTTTACACGACGAATATATGAATATGTTTACTTATCTTAAACAACAAGATATTCCTATTATTATTTTGATTAATAAAATAGATAAAATAGGATTATATTGTTATGATAACAATATTATTCATAAAACTATTAATTTTTGGAATAAATTATTTCCTTGTTCTGATATATTACCAATATCTGCATTAAAAAATATTAATAAAGAATTTTTAATTCAAAAAATTGTTAATTTATTATCAGAACATCCTCCATTTTATCCAAAAGAATGGATTAGTGATAGATCTCAACGATTTTTTGTAAACGAGATAATTAGAGAACAAATTTATTATTTATATAATCAAGAAATTCCATATTCTTCTGAGGTAATGACTAATATGTTTAAAGAAAAAAATGATAATATTGATATATCGTCTATAATATATGTAGAAAAACATTCTCAAAAAATTATTTTAAATGGTCATCATGGATTATCTCTTAATAGATTACAACGAGAATCCAAAAAAAGTATAAAAAATTTTTTTAACAAACAAATTAATATTTCAATAAAAATTTTAGTTTTAAAAAATTGGAGATCTGATTATTATAAATTAAAATATTTTGGATACTAATTGTATAGGAACTAATATCATACAATTTTAATAATAAAAAAATGTTTTTTTCCAAATTTTAATAAAATATATTTTAATCCTATGATATGTTTTGGTTGAATGACAATATTTTCTTTAATAATTTTTTTATTAATTGAAATAGAATTATGTTTGATAGCATGTAAAATATTTTTTTTAGATGTAAAAAAATGTTTTAATAAATCTATTAAAAATATACCTTGTTGAAATATTTCATAAGAAATAATGAAATTTGGAATATGTTGGAAAATAGAAAATAATATTTTATCATTTAAATAATTTAGATTATTATTTTCAAATAATATTTTTGAAATATTACTTACTTCTTCAGAAATTTTCTTTCCATGAACCCATTGAGTTACTGTAAAAGCAACTATTTTTTGCAATTTTCTATTTTCAGGATATTTTCTATGCTGTATAATTAATTGATTAATTTTTTCTTTAGAAAAAAATGTATACCATTTTACAAATTTTTCAATTTCAGTATCTGATAAATTTATAAAAAATTGATAAAATTTATAAGGAGTAGTTCGTTTATGATCTAACCATATATTTTCTCCTTCTTCACTTTTTCCAAATTTTGTTCCATAAGAATTTGTAATTAATGGAAAAGTTAATCCATATACTTTTTTTTTAGTAATTTTTCTTATAATATCTATTCCAGTAATAATATTTCCCCATTGATCAGATCCACCAGCTTGTAAAAAACAATTTTTTTTATTATTTAAATAATAAAAATCATATCCTTGCAAAAGAGAATAAGAAAATTCCATAAATGACATTCCATCATCTTGATTATTTTCAATTCTTTTTTTTACACTGTCTTTAGCCAGTAAATAATTAATGGATATTTCTTTACCTATTGTACGTAAAAAAAATAATATATCTAGTTTGTTTATCCAATGATAATTATTTAATATTTCTATATTTTTATCTTTTAAATAGAAAGTAAATAATTGATGTAATTGTTTTGTAATAGATATTGTATTGTCATTTAAAATTTTTTTGTTAAAAGACATTATTCTTTTTTTAGTTTTACCAGATGGATCACCAATCATTGAAGTTGCTCCACCAATTAATGCTAAAGATTTATGTCCAAGTTTTTGAAAGTGAATTAATAACACTATTGGTATTAAATTTCCTAAATGTAATGAATCAGAAGTTGGATCAAATCCAATATATATAGTAGTTGGATTTTGCAATTGTTTTTCTATACCAGAAACTGTATTTTTTATTAATCCTCTCCAAGAGAGTTCATCGAGAATATTTTGCATTTAAAAAAATAATTATAAAAATTGTAATGATAAAAAAGCATTGTTGTCGCATTATTTGTGTTACATGTAGTAATATTATTTTTATGATTTTTGTTTCTTATAATAAATGTAAAATTTTTTTCTTTAATGTGGAGTAGTATTTGTTTTATACTTTGATAAGTAAGTAAAAATTAAACAATACTATATTAGAGATTATAAATATCAATCAATATGAATCAATAAGAATGATTATGAATTTATTTTTTTTCATATTTGATTATAATTTTGTTAATGATATTTTATTTTTTACAAAAAAAAATGATTAATTATCTGATATGATTATAACGTGATATAAATTTTTCTTTAATAATTTGTTCTATGGGTCTATTTTCGATTTTAGAAGTTAACCAAGAAATAATATCTAAATATAAAAAAGTTCTTTTTTCATAAGGATGAAAATAATATTTTAATAATTTATATTTTAATTTTTTAAATTGTGTTTTAATTTGATTGGGAAACATATTGCCAATATTTTTAAAAAAAAAGATAATTTTTTTTTGTACAATATACCAATCATCCATTTTGACAAAAAATTTATAAGCAGATTGTATTTTTCCATCCATATTATCATCTAATCCACTTTCATAACAAGCCATTAAATATAAAAGTCTTGCAGAACATTGTAAATCTTTGTGTATATTTATTTGTTTATTTTCCATAATTTTTAATAAATATAAAATAGTATTTTGATTATCTCCACTTCCAAAATATAAACAAGCTATTTTATAATAAATAATCATAATATAATGAATATCTAATAAATTATGTAATTTATTGAATTCTTTTAATAAAGAAGGAATTACATTATTAATTCCTTCTGAAAAAGTTCCTTCCATATAGTGTTTATTAATTCGATTAGAATATTTATACATAAAAATTAATACTTTAGTATTTACATTTAAAATCATATTATTATTTTTGACTTCTTGTTCAAATTCTGCTAAAATATGAATGAATTTATAATAATTATTTAAATAAAATAAAGTATCTAATAAATGATGATATCCTTTTAAATAACTAATTGGAAGTATTTGTTTTTTATTTTTATTATTTTTAAATAATTTTACCCATTTTTTGGAAAATTGGTAACACATTATAAAATTTTGTTGTATATGATGATACCAGACTTTTGCTTGATATAAATATAATTTTTCATAAAAATTAAGATGTTTGATATTAAATTTTGGAAGATTGGTTCTAAAGTAAGATTCTATAAATATTTTATCTTTTTTATTTCTAACATATCCAACCTTAAGATATAAACTATATAATTCTAAAGATAAATTAGAAAACGCATTTTGACATTTCAATTGTTCAATTAATTCTTTTGATTCTAAAGATAATTCTCCAGATTTAGTACGAATACTCCTAGTTATATGTTGAGATTCAATCATTTTTTCAAATTCTATTACTTCCAATAAAATGATATTCATTTCTTCATTTCTAGCAATAATTTTTGATTTTTCTAAAAATTTTAAACTTTGTATATATAATCCTTTATTATATAATATTTTAGCAAAAAAAATATAATTTAATATTTTCAAATCATTATCTTTTTCAAGATTTTGTAATTTTAAACTGATTAAAATTTGTTTAAATAAATGAGCTTTTATATTAGATAATTGTTTTTTTGATATAGATGTATTATTTAATATTTTCTTATCATTATAAAAATTCATTTTATTTATTTTTTCAAACAAATTAGTGAACTTAGCGTTTTTATTTGTTTTTATCCTTGTTGCATATAATTTAAAATGTATTTTTTCTGATTTTGATAATGATTTAATTAATAAAAATAATTTATCATTTTTTATGGACATCGTAATATTTTCTTATTATTAAAATTGATAATAAGTATAATGTATATTATTCCAAAATAAATAAACATTGTAAATGTCTGTATTATGTATATGAATATTTATTTTATAAAAAATAGTTTTGAAAAAAATTAAATAAAATAAATACTATGGGGAAAAATCAAATTAAAATTTTTGATACTACGCTACGTGATGGAGAACAAGTCCCAGGATGTAAATTAAATTGTGTAGAAAAAGTACAAATAGCAAAACAATTGGAATTGTTAGGAGTAGATATAATTGAGGCAGGATTTCCTGCGTCAAGTCCAGGTGATTATCAATCTGTTCAAGAAATTTGTAAATCTGTATATAATCCAATTATATGTGCATTATCTAGAGCAATCAAAAAAGATATAGAAATTGCTGCCAATTCATTAAAATTTGCAAAACAAGCTAGAATACATACTGGCATAGGAACATCGGATTGTCATATACGTTATAAATTTAATAGTACTAAAGATAAAATTTTAGAAATTGCTGCTTCATCGGTTAAATATGCTAAAAAATTTGTAGAAGATATAGAATTTTATGCAGAAGATGCTGGTAGAACAAATAATGAATTTTTAGCTTTAGTGTGTGAAGAAGTAATAAAAAATGGAGCAACTGTAATTAATATTCCAGATACAACAGGAAATTGTTTACCATATGAGTATGGAAATAAAATTAAATTTTTACAAGAAAATGTCAACAAAATTCATACCGTCACATTATCTACTCATTGTCATAATGATTTAGGATTAGCAACAGCTAATTCGTTATATGGTATTCTTAATGGTGCAAAACAAGTCGAATGTACAATTAATGGAATTGGAGAAAGAGCTGGAAATACTTCATTAGAAGAAATAACAATGATTATTAAACAATATAAAAATTTGAATGTATATACTAATATTAATACAAAATTAATTTGTTATACTAGTGATTTAGTCTCTAAATATACTGGAATGAAAGTACAAGCAAATAAAGCTATTGTTGGAAAAAATGCTTTTTCTCATTCATCTGGTATTCATCAAGATGGAATTATTAAAAAAAGAGAAACATATGAAATCATTAATCCTGAAGATGTTGGTATAGATGATTCATCAATTATTTTAACTGCTAGAAGTGGAAGATCTGCTTTAGCATATCGTTATAAAAAATTAGGATATTCTTTTACAAAAAATACATTAGATATTATTTATTCTGTGTTTTTAGATTATGCAGATAAAAATAAACAAGTAGAAGATCAAGAATTAAAATGTTTATTAAAAAAAGCACAACTAAAAAATAATCAATTGGCTATTTTACATCATTCTTAAATTATTATATGCCTACTCAACAATCATTATTTGATAAAATATGGAATTCTCATCTAGTTACTACTACTAATGTAGAAAAAGACGTTAATATACTATATATAGATCGTCATTATATTCACGAAGTTACAAGCCCTCAAGCTTTTTCTGAATTAGAAAAAAGAAATTTATCTGTTTTTAGATCTAAACAAGTTGTTGCAACTGCAGATCATAATGTTCCTACATTAAATCAGCATCTTCCAATTTCAGATACACTATCAAAAAAACAAATTGATTTATTAACCAAAAATTGTAAAAAATTTGGAATTGATTTGTATAACATGGGAGATAAAAATCATGGCATAGTACACGTGATTGGTCCAGAATTGGGCATGACTCTTCCTGGAATGACAATTGTATGTGGGGATAGTCATACTTCTACACATGGTGCGTTTGGTAGTGTTGCTTTTGGAATTGGAACTAGTCAAGTTGCTATGGTATTAGCATCTCAATGTTTATTGGTGACAAAACCTAAACAAATGAATATTAAATTAAATGGTAAAAAATTAAAAATAGGAGTAACTCCAAAGGATATAATTTTATATCTCATATCTAAATTAGGAGTTGATGCAGGTGTAGGGTATTTTATAGAATATACTGGATTAGTAATTGAAAATATGAGTATGGAAGGAAGAATGACAATATGTAACATGAGTATTGAAATGGGAGCAAAGGGAGGATTAATTGCACCTGATCAAATTACTTTTAATTATTTAAAAAATAAATTAAAGGGTAATCCAAATAATAAATTAAAATCTTTTTGGAAAAATTTAAAAACAGATATAAATTATAATTTTGATCAACAATATATTATAGATGTTGAAAATATAGAACCTATGATAACATATGGTACAACACCTGGAATGGGGATAAAAATTACTAATAGAATTCCATATTCATCTAATGAAAATCATAAAAGAGCATTAAAATATATGGGATTTAAGCCAGGTGAATTACTAATAGGGAAAAAAATTAATTATGTGTTTATTGGAAGTTGTACAAATTCTAGAATAGAAGATCTTAGAATAGTTGCTTCTATAATACAAGGTAAAAAAATTGCGACTCATGTTAAGGCTATGATAGTCCCTGGATCACAAAGAGTGATTCAAAAAGCAAAAAAAGAAGGATTAGATAAAATTTTTTACTATTCAGGATTTGAGTTTCGTCAACCAGGATGTTCTATATGTTTAGGCATGAATGAAGATAAAATTCCAAAAGGAGAATATTGTATATCAACATCTAATAGAAATTTTGAAGGTCGACAAGGTACAAATGTTAAAACTTTATTAGTTAGTCCTTTAACAGCTGCTATTATAGCTATTACAGGAAAAATTGTTGATATTATGAAGTATCTCAAACAAAATATTTAATTATGAAGAAATTTTCTATTTTAATTAGTCAAGTAGTTCCATTAAATAGGGAAAATATTGATACAGATCAAATTATTCCTGCACGTTTTTTAAAAGAAACTGGGATAAAAATATTTGGTCAACATCTGTTTAGAGATTGGAGATATAATAAAAATGATAATTTAAATACAAATTTTGTTTTGAATAACCCTTATTTTTCAGGCCAAATTTTATTATCTGGAAGAAATTTTGGATGTGGATCTAGTCGTGAACATGCAGTATGGGCTATAATGCAATATGGATTTAAAGTAGTAATATCAAGTTTTTTTGCAGATATTTTTAAAGAAAATGCATTTAATAATGGATTATTAACTTTAGAAGTATCTAATACCTTTTTGAATAAATTATTTTATCAAGTAGAACAAAATTATAAAACCAAAATTTTAATTAATTTAATAAAGCAAAAAATAATGATTTTAGAAACTAGTGAATATCAAAATTTTACAATTAATTCATATCAAAAAAATTGTTTTCTTAATGGATATGATAATTTATCATATTTAAGATCTATAACAGAAAATATTGAGATGTTTGAAAAGAAAACCTCCTATTTCCATATAATATAATTAATACAAAATCATATGAAAAAAAGGATAGTGATTATAGAGGGCGATGGAATTGGACCTGAAGTAATACGACAAGGGAAAAAAATTTTATTGTGTATAAATAATAAATTTAATCATAATTTTTTGTATACAGAAGCTATAGCAGGTAAATTAGCAATTAGAAAATATAATAATCCAATGCCTGACGATACTATAGAAAATTGTCTGAAAGCAGACGCAGTCTTATTTGGTGCTATAGGTGATGATAAATATGATAATTATCCAATTGGAATGAGACCAGAAGATGGATTATTACGTTTAAGAAAAAAAATGAGATTATTTTGTAATATAAGACCAATAATTGGTTATGAAAATATTCATTATTCATCTAATACTATAAACAAACCAATCTTACCTAATGTAGATTTTGTAATATATCGTGAATTAAGTAGTGGAATTTATTTTGGAAAAAAAGGTCGTTTAAAAAATGGTGAAATAGCTTATGATTATTGTATGTATTCGAAAGATGAAATTAAAGAAATTGGAATTATGGCATTCCAAGCCGCTGATGCTAGAAAAAAAAAATTAACATTAGTTGATAAAGCTAATGTGTTAGAAACATCTAGATTATGGCGTGAAGTAATACAAAAGCTGGCATTAGATTATCCACATGTACAATTGGAATGTTTATATGTAGATAATGCTTCTATGAAAATTATTATGAATCCTATAGATTTTGATGTGATATTATCAGATAATATGTTTGGGGATATATTATCTGATGAAGCTAGTATATTAAGTGGTTCTTTAGGAATGATACCATCTGCTTCTATTGGAAAAAATAAAAAAGCTTTATTTGAACCTATTCATGGATCTTATCCTCAAGCTGCAGGGAAAAATATTGCCAATCCATTAGGATGTATATTATCAGTGTCTATGATGTTTCATTATTTTGGTTTATATAAAGAACAAAAACTTATCGAAAATGCAGTTAAAAATTCTATAAATAATAATATTATCACCAAGGATATTGTTCATCCATTGGAAAAATATTATTCAACTGAAGAAGTAGGTAATTATATAGAATTATATATTAAAAATCATTAATATAATTTATTATAATTGGCATTTTGGGATCTAAAATTTCTGAAATTATTTTAGTTAAATGTGGAAAAATTTTTTGTTTATAACATTCATATATGATTTGTTTATTTTTAAAAATATTTATATATATAGTAGAAATATAATTATTTTTTTCTTTTTCAGGAGCAACAATTGCAATTAATGGAGAGATTTTAGAGTTAACTATAGGGGATTTATACCATAAATATATATAAATTAATAATTGCATTATATTTCCATAATATGGAGTGTTAAAAATATTTTGAATTGTTTTTGAAGATATATAAAGATTTTTTACTTTGGAAACTCCAATTTTATAATCAATAATTCTAGTTATACCGTCATATTCATCTATACGATCAATTATTCCTTTTAAATAAACTGTATCATAATGCATCATGATCATTTGATTAATTTTTGTAGAAACGGTATATTCAATTTCTTTTATCACAATTTTATGTCCATTTAAAATTTCTTTTTCATCCCAAGAAATAAAATTTTTTACATAAGTGGTAACTAAAGACAATAAGAATATATTTTTAGTATCTGTATCTTTAGTTTTATATTTATATATTACTCTTTTTGAAATATCAAAATAATGATTTTTCATCTCATGAATATATTTTAATTTTAATAAATGTCCTTTAATGGGAGAATATAAAATTTCTAATATTTTATGAACAATATTTCCAATTTTTTGTTTAAATGAAATATTTTTAATATTGTTTAATTCAAGTATTTTATTGTAATAAAAATCTAATTTATTTTTATTATATAACATAATAGATGATGGAGAAAATCCAGAATTGGCAATTTTATGTAATCTATTAATTATATAATTTGTTTTTTTTATTATTATTGATTGTTGATTATTTTCATTATTATTATTACATACTTGATATTTTGTTGTTGTATTTTCATCAAATGTGTAATTTATTTCCATTTGATGTATAAATCGACTTTTTTCTCCTGAATTAAATTCATCTTTTTCATTATTATATATTAAAAAAATGTTGTTTGAATTATTCAAAATATTTTGAATATATTGAAAATAATATTTATTATTATTTTTATTATTGTATATACAATAGATTTTAAATTTATTTCTAAGCTCAGTAGATAAAAAAGTTTTGTCTATATAATTTTGCATAATTGGAGGAATACATCCTTCATTAAAAGATGTAATAATTGTATTTTCTAAATAATCTAAATTAAAGTTATTATGAAATTTTATTATTTTTAATCCTTTTGTATTATTATATGGATATGGTATTGTATTATTAGTGATAAAGTTTTGATAAATAATTAATAAATCTTGTATATCAAAATTAAAATTATTTGTTATATCAATGATTTTTGTAAGATATTTTTCTAATTTCAGAATAAATTGTAATTCCAATATATGTTCTTTAACAGATTGGGATAAAAATGTTTGAAATATTTTAAGTATTTGTAAAAACCAAATAAATATGTTATTGTAATTATTAAAAATAATTTTTATATCATCTATTATATATTTATTGACAAGTTGTATGTTTAAATAATTATCATCATTTATAGCATGAATGTTTTCTATGCATGATATATTATTATTAAGAAAAAATTTTTTTATATATCCATTAGATAATACTCGTAATATATCTTTTTTATAAAATTTTTTATATATTTCTTTATTTTTAATCAATTGTAAAATTGAATAAAATGTATTATGCAATAACAAATTATATAATGGAAATTCAATAGATGTTTGTATTGGAATATTTAAGTTATGTAATGTATTGGATAACAATTCAATTAAATAACTATCACCTAATATAATAATTATTTGATCTATTTTAGATCCTTGTTTTATCAGTTTATGAATAATTTGTTCTATTATTTTAATTTGATCAATATCTCTAGATCCACTAAAAATTTTAATGTTATTCTTTTTTTTTTTTTTTAAAAAAACATTATAATGATATGATTTTGAGTATTTATTATAATAATAAATAGATCCTACATTAAATTTAATTGAATTTTGAATAAGTTTTTTTTCACATTCATTTAAAAAATATAAATTAGAAGGAATTAAAAATAAAAAATATTCTTGATTGTTAAATAAATAATTTTCAAATTGAGAAATTGCTTGTCTAAAAATCATTCCAGTATATCCCTTTTTGATTTTCAGTAATTCAGTATTAAGATAATAATAGTATTTTTTTATTTCTTGCCAAAACAAAATATTTTCTTTTAATAAGTTAGATTGTGTATTATAAGTATTTGTATTCCATATGTTTATTTTTTCTATAGAAATAGTATAAGAAAAAAAATTTTTTATATTAGTTAAATTAAAATCTAAAATTTGGAAATCTTTTAATATATTATATGCCCATGTTGAATAATAATGAAATGTATTAGATAAAATGCATTTTTTTTGTTTTAGCAAAATAAAAAAATAAAAAAATAAGTTGGATTCAGGAAAAATAGATAATCCAGATATTTTTTCCATTAATTGAGATATTGTAGAATAATTACAAAAGGGTTTATTTTTATATTGTGTTTTAATATTATGTGAAACGTTTTCATCAAAAGATACTAATCTGATAATTTTTTTTAAACAAGTTTTTTTTAAATCTTGAATAAGATTATTAATATTATTATTTATCAACTTGATTGAAATTTTAAAACAGATTTTGCTGTTATTTGATCCAATTTAATTTGTGTTTTTAATTCTTGAATGGAATTAAATTTTTTTTCTTCTCTAATCATTTCTATAATAAACAGATTGATTATTTTACCATATAAAATCTTGCAAAAATTAAAAATATGAACTTCAATTTTAATTTTTTTATTATTTATATTTATAGTTGGTGAAGTTCCGATATTCATAATTCCTTGATATATTGTTTCTAAAAATAAAACATTGACGGCATAAACTCCTTTTTTAGGAAGTATTTTATTATTAGTTATTTGAATATTAGCAGTAGGATAAGTTAATATTTTTCTACCTATTCCATTCCCTTTAATAACATAACCAGATAAAGAATATGAATAACCTAAAGCTTGATTTGACCACTTAATGTCTCCATTTAAAATAGATTGTCTAATATTAGTAGAACATATTATTGTATTTTGTATTTTATATGGATTTATTTGTTTTAATGTAAATCCATATAATTTTGAACAATATTGTAAATTATTATAAGCATGTATTCTATTTTTTCCTACATGAAAATCATATCCTATTATAAAAATTTCAATTTTAATTGAAGAAAGTAATTTGTTTTTTAAAAAATTTTGAATATTCATTTGTGAAAATTTTGTTGTAAAAGGATGAATAATAAGATGTTCAATTCCAGTTTGTTTTAAATGACATATCTTTTCAGATAAAGTATTTAAATAAAATATTTTTTGTTTTGGATTTAATACTTCCTTAGGATGAGGATTAAAAGTTAATAAAACAGAGGTATATTTTTCTTTTTTTGTTTGTTTTAATAAATAATTAATTAATTTTTTATGACCCAAATGAACTCCATCAAAAAATCCAAGTGAAAATACACATGGAGAAAATGAGTAAAAATCCTCTATACATGAGTAAATTTTCAAAATTTTTTAATTTTTGTAACTTTAAATAATTTAATAATCTGTTAAATATACAGGTTTAACATAAAAAGCGGATCTTATATTTTCATGGAAAAAAAATTAGAATCAAAAGGAAAAATTACTCAAATTTTAGGTCCAGTAATTGATGTTTCTTTTCAAACAGGATCCGATCTACCTAAAATTTATGATGCATTAAAAATAGAATTATCAAATAATAGTAAAAAAAATATTATATTAGAAGTTCAACAACATATTGGAAATAATATAGTTCGTTGTATTGCTATGTCTGAAGTTGATGGATTACAAAGAGGTAATTCCGTTATAAATACTCGTAATCCAATTAGTATTCCTATAGGTGAATCAGTGAATGGTCGTGTTCTTAATGTATTAGGTGATCCTATTGATGGATTATATAAATTAAATAAACAAATAGTAAAACCTATTCATGTTTCGGCACCAAAATTTCAAGATTTATCTACAACATCAGAAATATTATATACAGGAATTAAAGTTATTGATTTAATTGAACCATATCCAAAAGGAGGTAAAATTGGATTATTTGGAGGAGCAGGAGTTGGTAAAACTGTTTTAATACAGGAACTAATTAATAATATCGCAAAAAAATATGGAGGACATTCTGTATTTTCTGGTGTAGGAGAAAGAACAAGAGAGGGAAATGATTTATTAAGAGAAATGTTAGAATCCGGAATTATACAATATGGAGATGAATTTATGAATAATATGAAAAATGGATTTTGGGATCTTACTAAAGTTGATAAACAAAGTCTCAAAAATTCTAAAGCAACTTTTATTTTTGGACAAATGAACGAATCTCCTGGTGCAAGATCGAGAGTCGCTCTTACTGGTTTAACATTAGCAGAATATTATAGAGATTATAAGAATATGTTCAATAATAATAATAATGATCAAATTAGTAGTAGTACACAAGGTAACGATGTTCTATTCTTTATTGATAACATATTTAGATTTACTCAAGCCGGTTCAGAAGTTTCTGCTTTATTAGGCAGAATTCCATCTTCTGTAGGTTATCAACCTACTTTATCTTCTGAAATGGGATCGATGCAAGAAAGAATTACATCGACAAAGAAAGGTTCTATAACATCAGTACAAGCCGTATATGTTCCTGCAGATGATTTAACTGATCCTGCTCCTTCTATAACTTTTTCTCATTTAGATGCCACTACTGTATTATCTAGAAAAATATCTGCATTAGGAATATATCCAGCAATTGATCCATTAGATTCTACTTCTAGAATTTTATCTCCAAATATTATTGATCAACAACATTATTTTTGTGCTCAACGTGTTAAAGAAATTTTGCAAAAATATAATTCTTTACAAGATATTATAGCTATTCTTGGAATAGAAGAATTAAGTGAAGAAGATAAACAAATTGTTCATAGAGCTAGACGTATTCAACGTTTTTTATCTCAACCTTTCCATGTTGCTAAACAATTTACAGGAATTGATGGAAAGTTTGTAAAAATTGAAGAGATTATAGGAGGATTTAATATGATAATTAATGGTGAATTAGATCATTTACCAGAAAATGCGTTTCATTTAAAGGGTACTATTGATGAAGTCATAGAAATAGGAAAAAAAATGTTATAATAATGAAAATAAAAATTATTAATGATCAACAATTATTATATAAAAATCATGTTAAGTCAGTGATTCTCCCTGGAGAATATGGTAGTTTTCAATTATTAAAAAATCATGCACCATTGATTGCTATATTGAAAACAGGATTGATAAAAATAATACAATTATATGATCATAAACAAGTAGAATTACAAATCTTATATGGTGGGATATTGAAAATATATAATAATTATATAATTATTTTATTATAAAAATTAAAATATTTAATAATTACCTAAATAAATCATATTCAATAATTTAAAAAATTCATTTTTTATTTAAAAAAGTTTTCTAATTTTGTATGAAATCAAAATTTTAATTTATGTCTGATATTTCATCAAAAATTAATTCTATTATTTCTGACAAATTAGGAATAGAAAAGAAAGATGTAATTCCATCTGCTAATTTTGCTAATGATTTAGGAGCTGATTCTTTGGATATTGTGGAATTAATTATGGAATTTGAAAAAGAATTTAATATTAGTATTTCTGATGAAGAAGCAGAAAAAATTACTACTGTTAAAGAGGCAATAACATCTATTCAAGAGCTTATAAAAGATAAAAAAGTATGAATATTTTATATGATAAAATATAAAAAAAAAAGAGTAGTAGTAACTGGGATGGGGTGTATAACACCTATAGGAAATAATATAAAAGATTATTGGAGATCACTTATTAATGGAGTAAATGGATGTGAACTCATTACTTATTTTAATACTAAAAAATATAAAACCAAATTTGCTTGTGAATTAAAAAATTATGATGCTAGTATTTTTTTTAATTCAAAGGATCGTATAAAATTAGATCATTGTATTCAATATGGTATTATTGCTACGGATGAAGCAATAATAGATAGTAAAATTAATTTTACTAATAAAAACATTAATAAAGAACGAATTGGTGTAGTTTGGGCATCTGGAATAGGAGGATTACTTAATTTAGAAAATTCTATTTCTAATTATGTAAAAGGAGATGGATCACCTAGATTTAGTCCATATTTTATTCCTAAAATGTTAATTGATACAACTTCTGGATATATTTCAATGAAATATGGAATTCATGGACCAAATTATGCTACAGTTTCTGCTTGTGCGTCTTCATCAAATGCTATTGTTGATGCATATCATTTAATATGTTTGGGAAAAGCGGATATTATAATATCAGGTGGTTCAGAAGCGGCAATTACGCAAAGTGGAGTTGGCGGATTTAATGCTTTACATGCTTTATCTACTAGAAATGAAGATTATAAAACTGCTTCTCGTCCTTTTGATAAAAATAGAGATGGATTTGTTTTAGGAGAGGGAGCAGGATGTCTTATATTAGAAGAATATTTTCATGCAAAAAATAGAAACGCTAAAATGTATGCAGAAATAGGAGGTATTGGTATGTCAGGAGATGCATATCATATTACTACTCCACATCCAGAAGGAAAAGGGATAATTATAGCTATGAAATTAGCTATGAAAGATGCAGGAATTACATATAAAGAAGTTAATCATATTAATTCTCATGGAACATCTACTATTTTAGGAGATTTAGCAGAAATTAAAGCTATTAAAAAAGTATTTGGTGAACACATTTATAAAATATATATTAATTCTACTAAATCCATGACTGGACATTTATTAGGGGCAGCTGGAGCTATCGAAGCAATAGCTTCGATTTTACCATTAACTAAAAATATCATTCCTCCAACTATTAATTTATTTCAAATTGATAATAAAATAGATTCAAAAATCAATTTTATACCAAATAATAAAATAAAAAAATATGTTAATATAAATCTATGCAATACTTTTGGTTTTGGTGGACATAATGTATGTATTTTATTTAACAAAATAGTCAAGTAAGTAATAATACTATTATTATGATTATTCAAAAAAAAGAAAATTCAATTTTTTCAATTGATGCATTAAAAAAAATATTAGGATTTGATCCTAAAAATTTAACACTTTTAAAAAAAGTATTTGTATATGATTTAATGAATACTAAAATAAAATCTTCAAATCATGATTATTTAGATTTTCATAGATTAGAATTTCTTGGAGATGCAGTATTAAATTCTATTATTTCACATTTTTTGTGTGAAGAGCTACCAGAAAAAAAAGAAGGAGATCTAACACAAGTTAGATCAAAAATAGTATGCAGAAAAAATTTAAATAAAATTTCCAAGAAATTATTGTTTGAAAATATTTTTTTAAATCATAAATTTTATAATATTTTAGGAAATACATTAGAAGCTTTAATAGGATTTGTTTATTTAGAACTTGGATATTTAGGATGTAAACGTTTTATTTATGATAAAATATTACATTATTATGTTGACTTATCTAAAATACAAAAAGAAATTTTTAGTTATAAAGTATGGATTTTAGAATGGGCTCAAAAAAACAAATTTTTTATCAAATTTGAAACTTATAAAGAAGATAGTCATCAAATATCCAATCAAGATAAAGATTATTATTTATCTAAATTAACATTAATCAATGATGGAATTCAAACAATAGGGAAAGGATTTTCAAAAAAAAAATCTGAAGAAAATGCGGCAAAAGAAGCATATATTATTATGAACAAAGAAAGAAGATAAAACATAAATATGTTTATTAAAAAACAAGACTTTTCTTACATCAAAGAAGGTACGGGGCATCCATTGATATTACTTCATGGATTAATGGGGGGATTGAGTAATTTTAATGCACTCTTAGAATTTTTTCCAAAAAAAGGATATAAAGTGATTATTCCTGTATTACCTATTTATAAAATGCCTTTATTACTGACAAATATTTTTAGTTTATCAAAATATATTATACAATTATTAATCAAAATTAGAATTCAAAAGGCTACATTAATAGGAAATTCTCTTGGTGGACATATTGCTCTAATTATAGCAAAAAAAAGAAATGATTTAGTTCATTCTTTAGTATTAACTGGAAGTTCTGGATTATTTGAAAAATCTTTTGGAGAAGCTTTTCCTAAAAGAGAAAATTATGAATATATAAAAAAAAAATCACAAGAGGTATTTTATGATCCAAAAATAGCAACTAAAGAATTAGTAGATGAAGTATTTAATATAGTTAATGATAAAAAAAAAGGAATTAAAATCTTATATATCGCTAAAAGTGCAATGAAAGATAATATGTCTAAAGATTTATCTATCATTCAACAACCTATTTGTTTAATATGGGGAAAACAAGATCCAGTAACCCCCCCAATAGTTGCTCAAGAATTTCATAGATTATTACCACATTCTGAATTATATTGGATAGATAAATGTGGACATGTTCCTATGATGGAACACCCAAAAATCTTTGTTACAATATTAGAAAAATGGTTATCAAAATTAGATTTTAATTATGAAAAATTTTTTTGTTAAATTTGAATATAGTGTTACTGATTCAAATCAATTAATAAGTTCAATATACCCAGAATATGCTTGTATTGGGCGTTCTAATGTAGGAAAATCTAGTTTTATTAATTTTATTTTAGGTAATATAAAAATTGCTAAAGTATCTTCTTTTCCTGGCAAAACTAAATATATTAATTTTTTTTTGATAGATAATAAATGGAAAATAGTAGATTTACCTGGATATGGATTTTCCAAATTATCAAAATTTCACAAACAACAAAATATTCAATTAATGAATAATTATATTTTTCATAGTAGAAATAATTTAGTTTGTGTTTTTGTGATTATAGATAGTAGATTAACTATTCAAACATCTGATTTGAATTTTATAAAAAAATTAATTATGTATAAAATACATTTTTGTATTGTATTTACAAAAACTGATAAATTAAGTTTCAAACTTTTAAATAATCATATAAATATATATCAAAATGTAATTAATAAATTGGTTAATAAAAAATTTGTTTTTATAAAAAATCAAGATGGAAGAAAAAAAATTATTCAACATATACAAAATTTAAATAAAAAATTTTTATATAGAAAAACTTAAAATACCTAATTCATAAGTTTTTAATCCAAAACCAAATATAGTCCCTTTACAAACAGGAGATAAAAAAGATTTTTTTCTAAAAGATTCTCTAGAATAAATATTAGAAATATGAATTTCTATAACTGGAGTAGTTATAGATTTTATAGCATCTGCAATTCCTATAGATGTATGAGTATATGCACCAGCATTTAAAAGGATACCATCTAGTATACAGAAACCAATTTTATGTAAAATATTTATAATTTGACCTTCACAATTGCTTTGATAATAAGACAGTTCAATATTTACAAATTTTGTTTTAATTTTATTCAAATATTTTGTAAATGTATCTTTACCATATATTTCAATTTCTCGTGTTCCTATAAGATTTAAATTTGGACCATTAATTATACTTATTTTTTTCATAAATGATATAAATGTTGTTTTAACATATTATATACTTTTTCTTGTGATAAAAATTTATATTTTCCTCTTTTTAATTTATTTTTTGTAAATCCTCCAAAATTTATTCTATCTAATTTAATCACTTTATAATGCAATTTTTTAAATAATCTTTTAATAATTTTATTCCATCCTATATGCATTTTTATTTTTAATTGATTTTTATATTTTAAATATTTTATATAATCAATTATCACTTTACCTTCTTTTAAATAAATTTTTCCATTTTTTATTTTATTTATATCTTCATTTGTAATCATTTTATTTAAAACAACATGATAAATTTTTTGTATATTATATTTTGGATGTGTGAATATATTTGTAATATATCCATCATTAGTTAATAATAAAACACCTGTAGTAAAATAATCTAATCGTCCAATAGGATAAATTTTTTGATTTTCTATTTTTTGTGTTGTAACTAAATTCATAATTGTTTTTCTATGTAATGGATCATGTGTTGAAGTAATACATCCTTTTGGTTTATTGATAAGTATATATATTTTTTTTTGACTTTTAACACGTGTTCCATACACTGTTACAATATCATTAATATGAATATAAGTTCCCAGTTTATTGACTAATTTTCCATTTATTTTAACAATTCCTGATTTAATTAATTTATCAGCATTTCGTCTAGAAGCAATACCAGATATAGATAAAAAATGATTTAAACGTAAATATTGAATTTTTTTATTTTGGATTATCATGATTTATTTTAAAATCTAAAAATTACGATTGTTTGATATTTTTTTAATTTTTTTTTAGATAAATCATAATCATAAGTAAATCCAATAGTAAATCCTCCACCACCTGATCCACATAATTTTAAATAAAAAATATTATTTAATAATCCATATTTCCAAATTTTTAATATTTGTTTTGGTATCATTGTATTTAAATATTTTAATATCCAAAAGGAAATAATTTTGATATTATGGAATAAAATTTTGAAATTTCCTTGTAGAAAGGAAACAATACATTTATTATTATATTGTATAAATTCTTTAATGAAAATTTTTTTAAATTGTGTATTTTGTAGTTTGTTGAAAAAAATTTTTATCATAGAATAAGTTCTTTTTGGAAATCCTGAATTTAATAAAAATATAGCACCTTTTCCAATATTTTGATTTAATTTTTTTGGTAGATTGACAATAGTAATATCATTTTTTGATTTAATTAAAATTGGTTTATTTAAATAACAAATTAACGGATCCATCCCAGAACTAATTCCATGGAAATATGACTCCATTTGACTAAAAATTTGTTTTAATGCAATTATATTATTCATTGATAGTTGACCTTTCTGTTGTTGTGGTTGTGGTGCTATATAATATTTATGATATATAGCAGCAACTAAAGCACCTGAACTACCAATTCCATATCCTTTAGGAATATTAGAAGAAAATATAATACCTTTATTAAGGTCATTATATAATTTATTAAAATCAATATTTATTCTTGTTTTTTTTAAAAAAAAAGCAAATTTTCTTAATTCATGATTAGTATAGTTAAATTGCTTGTTATTATAATAACGAAATACAGATGGAAATTTTAAATATCCTGTATAAAAATGATTTGGAATAGATAATCCACTATAATTTTCTAGAATGACATATTCTCCAAATAATAATATTTTAGAAGTAAAAAAATAATTTTTCATGTTGCATCATAACAAAGTGAAAATACATTTTTATAAGTAATTTAGTAAATTACTTAAACATAACATTTCTAAAATGAAAATAGCTTTATATGGACAAAGATTTATTGCCAAAAATATTCCATATTTTATTCAATTTATAACTTATGCATATCATCATGCAATAGATATATATATAGAAAAATCATTTTTTGATTTATTATCATCATTTCAAGAATTAAAACATTTAAAATTTCCTATAATTTATAATTATAATGAATTAACAAAAGATTTTAAGTTTATGTTTACTTTTGGTGGAGATGGAACAATATTATATGCTATTACATTGATCAGAGATACTAGAATTCCCATTATTGGAGTAAATACAGGTAATTTAGGATTTTTAGCAACGTTTAATCAAGAAGATTTAATAAAAAAACTTGATCAAATATTTAATTATAAATTTCATATTTGTCCTAGAAGTTTATTATGTTTAGAAACATCTATATTAATAGATAATAAAAAACCATTTTTTAATTTTGCTTTAAATGAAATAGTTATCTTACGAAAAGAAACAGTATCTATGATTACTATAGATACTTATATAGATAATAAATTTTTAACATCTTATTGGGCAGATGGATTGATTATTTCTACACCAACTGGTTCTACTGGATATTCTTTAAGCTGTGGAGGTCCAATTATTGATCCTGATAATAATAATTTTGTTATTACACCAATTTCTCCTCATAATTTATTTTCTCGTCCACTAATTATTTCGGATAATAAAAAAATTCATTTAAAAATACATAGTCGTGTTCAATATTATTCTTTATCTATGGATACTAGATTAACTTCGTTAAAAGAAGAAAATGAATTATATATTAAAAAAGCTCCATTTTATATATATCTTATTCAAGAACAAGAATATATTTATTATAAAACTTTAAGAGAAAAATTATTATGGGGTATGGATCAAAGAAATTAATTCAATATTTGAAGATCAATCTATTTTTCTGTATATTATTTGATTGGTATTGTTTATTGCTGAACTAATGAATACACGTTTAGAAAAAAATTTAAATAATAATGATAATATCCCTAAACATGTAGCTATCATTATGGATGGAAATAGGCGATGGGCTAAAAAAAGAGGAAAATTAAGAATTTGTGGATATAAACATTCTATACATTCTATTAAAGATACTATCAATGGATGTAAAGAATTAGGTATTCCTTATATCACATTATATGTTTTTTCTTCGGAAAATTGGCATCGTCCAAAAGAAGAAATAGATCAATTAATGAATTTATTTCATTCATATTTCAAACAGTATTTAAAAGAAATTGATGATAGTAATATTAGAATTATAGCTATAGGAGAATTGAAAAAATTATCTAATCATATTCAAAAAGATTTATTTTTATTTATAAATAAAACAAAACATAATACATCAATTACTTTAGTTTTGGCTTTGAGTTATGGATCTAAAATAGAAATTATAGAAGCTACAAAAAAAATAGTTAAACAAGTTCTTAATGGATGTTTATCTATAGAAAACATTGATGATTCATTGTTTCAACAAAATTTATATACTAAAGATATACCAGATGTTGATTTAGTGATTAGAACAAGTGGAGAACAAAGATTAAGCAATTTTTTGTTATGGCAATCGGCTTATGCTGAATTATATTTTACAGATATATTATGGCCAGATTTTAGAAAACAAGATTTATTTGCAGCTATAGAAAATTATAAAAGAAGAAAACGTCGTTTTGGAAAAATTACAGAATAATTTAAAAAAAATATTATTTGTATTTTATTTCTTTGTATTAGTATTAATGAATATTTCATATGTAAATACGAAAAATATCATTATAGTAATTAATAAGAATAATGAAATAATAAATAAAGTCAATGATGAAATAGATGATGAAAGAAAAAATGAAATAGATGATGAAAAAAAAAATGAAATAGATGATGAAAGAAAAAATGAAATAGATGATGAAAGAAAAAATGAAATAGATAATGAAAGAAAAAATGAAATAGATGATGAAAGAAAAAATGAAATAGATGATGAAAGAAAAAATGAACGATCTGATAACAGAAACATAGATTATGACATATATGAAAAAACAAAATATAAAGAGAATAATAAAAAGAATCCAATAATACCACAAAATGTTGTTGTTATAAAAAATATTTTTATTAAAGGAACAACAAAATATAGTATTGATAAAATATCAAAAATATCAAATATACATAAAGGAGATTATTTAAATATTAAAGGAAAAACAATATATAATGCAATTCATAGATTATGGAATAGTAATTTATTTAAAAATATTTCTCTTTATAAAGAAAATATTCATAATAATAAAAAGAATAAAAATGAAATTAATATTTATTTTGAATTAGAAGATAGAATATGTTTTGATAAAATTCTTATTAAAGGAGTCACTAAAGATCTAGAAAAACATCAATTCAGTTGTATCAAGAATAATAATCATTCAGATATGATATCTGATGATTTTATTCAAAAAATAAAAAATGAAATTATTGATTTTTATATTAAACAAGGATATTTAAAAGTATCAATAAGTGCTAATATAGAATATCAGAAAAAAAATAATTTTTTAGTTTTAGATGTTTTTCTAGGTAATAAAATTTTTTTATCAAAAATATTATTTAATGGAAATAAAATATTTTCTGATAAAGAATTAGATAAAATAATGAAACAAAATAATAATAATAATAATAATAATAATTATTTATATTATTTTTATAATAAAAATATTGATTTAGACTATAATAAAGGAATCGAAAATATTATATCTAAGTATCAATCTTGTGGATTTAGAGATATTCAAATTACATTCAATAAGATTATTAAAAATGATCAAAAAAATTATGAAGTAATAGTAAATATATCAGAAGGTAAAAAATATTATATAGGAAATATCAATTTTGTAGGAAATACTGTTTATAGTACAAAATATTTAAAAGAAATATTAAATTATAATAATGGAGATATTTATAATAAACAAAAACTTGAAAATTTAATTTTCAATCAAAATATAAGTAATAGTATAATTTATAATTATCTTAATTTAGGATATTTTTCTATTAAAATATTCATTTCAGAAACAAAAGTAATAAATGATAAAATATATTTAGAGATTAAAATAAAAGAAAATCATCCTTTATATATTAAAAGTATCCATATTGATGGTAATACAATTACGTCAAATCATATTATTACAAGGGAATTAAAACATCATATAGGAGATCGTATATCAATTAAAAAAATTTATGAAGATTTGAACCGTTTACAATCATTAGATCTTTTTAAGTTAGTATATCCAAAAATTATTTATCATAATCATGATTTAGTTGATTTAACATGGCAAGTGATTGAAAATAATCATAATTATTTTAAATTTATGATTGGATCTGATAACATAAAAAATTGTTTAGGAAGTTTTAATATATATTTGAAAAATATTTCTATTAAAAAATTATTTAATATCAAACAATGGAATCCATTTCCAAATCCTCAAGGGGATGGACAAAAATTATTATTATATAATAAATTGGGAACCAATTACCAACATTATGGAATGTCTTTTATAGAACCTAGGATAGGAGACAATAATAACATATCTTATTTTGTCAAAATAAATTGTTTAAATAAAATTATTAAAAATAGTTGTGATCCTGATTTGTTATTATTCAATGAAATATATCATGATAATAATTATAATATAACAGATAATAATAAATTATTAAATAATAAAAGACAGTATTCTATTGGATTAAGTACTCCTATAACATTGCTTAATGATCCATATTATAAATTAGATTTTGGTATTAATTATGATAGATATATTTATCATAGTAATAATATAATAAAACATCCTCTGTATTTAAATAATTTATATTATTTAATTGCTTTAAAAAAATTTTCTAAAGAATCTAACAATATATTTCCTTTAAGTGGATCACAAATAGAAATTAATGGTATATTTACATTACCATATAGTAAAATATTTAATGATGAACATACTAAGAATTCATGGTTAGAATATTTTAAAATAAAATCTTTATTTTATTGGTATAAACAAATATGTACTAATCTTGTATTTAAAACTGGATGTGAATTTGGCATTTTAGGGAAATATAATGATAATAAAGATTTATTTGCTTTTCAAAAATTTTATATGGGAGGTAGACACAAAAATATATATGGAATATTTTATCCATATAATTTTATTCCATTAAGAGGTTATTCATTACAAAATTTTAATAATCCAGGAGGATTCCTTTATGATAAATATCTTTTAGAAATGCGTTATTTGATGTTTAATAATATTAAGAATAATAAATTATGGGCAAATGTATTTTTAGAAGGTGTAAATATTATTTTACCAAATTCAAATAAATTCTCTATTAATAATATGAAAAATTCTATTGGATTGGGATTTCGTTGTTCTTATATTCCATTAGGAATATTTGGTATAGATTTGGGATATCCATTATTTAAAGATGAAAATAATAATACAAAATGGAAAATTCATTTTATAATAGAAAATAATAATAATTAATAAAATGTTAGTATGTATTGTGTGTGGTATCTCCCGGAATCGAACCGGGGACACAAGGATTTTCAGTCCTTTGCTCTACCTACTGAGCTAAGATACCATAATTATCGTATAGTTATATCGTTGTTTTGTTTACCATTTGTTTCAACAAAAATACAATTAATTATAAATGAAAAAAACCTATTTATGGTTTTTAACATTATTATAGTTTTTATATTCTTAATATTTTATTATTTTTTGGTATTATTTATTATTGTATAATAATGGTATTTAAATGAGTTAATGTATTAAATCAAAATATACAAGATATGATATATAGATATAGAAGAATGAAGAATTACAATATAATAATTATTATATTTTATAACTTACAATGAATACAATGAACGCATATTATGGATAAATATTTTAATACATATATAATAAATTAATAAAACTTCAAAAAAATAAAATCAGTATTACTTATCAAAAAAAATCAATATATTTGAAATTTTAAATAAAAATGGCTGTTTTACAAAGTATTAGAAAAAATTATTGGATTATATTCATGTTTATAGTATGTTTTGTATTTACTATGATACTGGAAGTTAATGGATTATTTTTTTTTTTAAAAAAAAAAGATAATATTATTGGTAAAATTAATAAAGAACCTATTTATTTAAATAATTATTTAAATACATTATATTTATTAAAACAGTTTCGTCAAAATGTTCCAGATGTTTTTTTACAAGAAGAATCTTGGAAATCATTAGTATACGAAATGTTATTAAATCAAGAAGCAAAGAAATTAGGTATTCAATGGACAGAAAAAGATTTTTGGAATGCGATATCTCATCAATCAATATATAGTTATATTTCAGAATTTAAAAATTCTGATGGTTCATTTAATATTAAAAAATTTTTAATTTATTTAAAAAAATTAGAGAATAATACATCAAATAATTATCAAATATATCAAGATAAAAATCTGTGGAATTATGAAAGAAACAATATTCCAAAAAGAATTTTATCTAAAAAATATATAGAAATGTTAATGTATGGTTTAAATTCCACGTCTTTAGAAGCTAAAAGACATTATTTAAATAAAAATTGGTATTCTATTATTGATTATATTTTAATACCTTATTCTGAAATAGAAAAAAAATATAATTTTTTATCTGTTAAAAATTGGGAATTAATAAATTATATAAAAAAAAATAAATTTTTATATAATAAAGAAAATATAAGAACTGTAAGTTTTGTAATTGCAAAAACTAAACCATCAGTCATCGATAAACAATATTTTGATAAAAAAATACATAATTTATTATATCAACTTAAATATATAAATGATTATCATGATTTATTATCTAAGGAAAAGGAATATGAAACTGTCTTTGATGAAAATTTTTATTTAAAAAAAAATTTACCTTATAATTTAAAAAAATTTATCAACGATCAAAGTCAAAATTATAACCCTATTATCATTCAAAAAGATAATGTCTATTTAATCGCTAAAATAACAGGAAAAAAACGGGTTTCTGAATTTGTTACATATAGTCATATATTAATTTCTCATAAAAATGCTATTAATTCTTGTAATCATAGAACAAAAGAAGAAGCTTATAAAACAGCTTATAATTTGTATAAAATTTTAAAAAACAATCCATCAAAATTTATTTTTTATGTTAAAAAAATATCTGATGATTCTTTAAATGCTAAAATATATAATGGCAAATTAGGAAGTATGCAATATAATTATAATAATCTACAATCTGTACGTACTTTTGATATATTTGATCCAAAAATTAAAACAGGAACAATAAAAATTATTGAAACTAAATTTGGATATCATATTATTAAAATAGATAATAAAAGTCATCCAATTCCAGCATACAAATTTCTTTTTTTGACAACAACATTGATTCCATCTCAAAAAACAAAAATACAATTATTGAACAATGTACAAAATTTTTTAATGACAAATAAAAACAAATGTTTAAATCAATTGATTAATAATGCAAGAACAAATAAATATGAAACAATTTTTTTAAAAGATATAAAACAAAATGATTATCAAATCAAAGGATTAAATACTGAAATAGATAGAAAAATTATTAATTGGTCATTTGATAAAATAAGAAAAGAAGGTGATTCTAATATATTATATAATAAAAATAAAGATTATTATATCATAGTTTATTTATCTACAATAAAACAACCAGGATATTCTATTTTAGAAATAAAAAATGATTTAATTTATAAAATAAGAAAAAATAAAATTCATAAATTTTTTAAAAATAAAATACAATATAAATCTTTAAATTTAAAACAATTATCTAAGTTATTTCACAAAAACATAAATCACAACCTAAAAATTAATTTTAATCAATCTTGGATAGATAATTATAAAGAACCAAAAGTTATTGGATCAGCTTTTTCATTAAAAGAAAACGTAACTTCTAAACCAATATTTGGACAACATGGAATTTTTTTTATAAAACAAAAAAAATATATTGTAAATGTTATTAAACATTCATATAATATATCTAATAATATGCAAGAATTAAATAATATTTTAAGAGAAAATATGATCAAAATGTTAGGAAATATTTTGATGAACCAATCAGATATTAAAGATTATAGAAATAGATAATTATTATTTATTTTTTATTAATAATTTCTTGTTGTATTTTATTTTTTGCTTTTTTCAAAAATTTTACTCCTTCTCCTATACCACGAGCAATTTCTGGAATTTTTTTAGGTCCAAAAATAATTATTGCAACAAATATAATTAAAACACTTTCTTCACAACTTATAAATAAAATATTATTCATATTATTATATTTTTTATACCAATTTAATATTTTTATATATTTTATTTATGTAATAATGCATCAATGAAACAGTTTATAATAGATATTATCAATCATCCAATAATTTCTTTATCTATCATAATCAATATTTTTTTTATAGAAAGTATATTGTCTATGGATAATGTAGTAATATTAGCATCTATGATAAATGAGATAGAAGAAAAATATAGACCAAAAGCTATGCAATATGGAATATTTGGAGCTTATTTTTTTAGAAGTTTAGCCATTTTTTTCTCTTCAATATTAATTCATATATGGTGGTTAAAATTATTAGGTGGAATATATTTAATATATATTAGTTGTTTTTTCTTTTTAAAAGATAAAAAATATTTAAAATTTAATAATAATAAATACATTTACAATTCATTTTGGAAAATGATATTATCTATAGAAATAATAGATTTATCTTTTTCAATTGATAATTTATTTGCTATTATTGCATTTTCAAAAAATTTTTTTTTAATATTATTAGGAACTTTTATGGGAATTTTTACCATGAGATATTTCGCTAAAATTTTTGCAAAAATCATTAAAAAAAATGTATTTATCAAGCAATTTGCATTTGTTATTATTTTTTTATTAGGTATCAAATTAATATTAGAAACATATGATTTATGGCCATTTTCTTCAATATTGACAGAAAGTCTTTTATCATTAATTACAATTACATGCTTTATACTATCAATACTTATATCATTTATAAAAAACAAAACGAACACTAAACTAAAATAGTGATTGGATCCTCTAACATTTTTTTTAAATCTAGTAAAAAATTACACCCTTTATTACCATCTATAACTCTATGATCACAAGACAATGTTATTTTCATAATATTGCCAATTTTTATTTTATGATTTTTTACAATAGGTTTTTCCTTAATAGTTCCTACAGATAAAATAGAAGAATTTGGAATATTAATAATTGAAGTAAAAGAATCTATTCCATACATTCCTAAATTGGAAATAGTGAATGTACTATTTTTTATTTCTTGTTGTTGAAGTTTTCTTAATTTTGAACGTTCGACTTTATCTTTAATTTCTTTTGATATTTGTAATAAAGATTTTTGATCAGAATTATGTATCACTGGTACCATTAATCCATCGTGTATAGCAACAGCTATTCCTATATTTATATTATAATGATAAATAATTTCTTTTTCTTTCCATGTAGCATTAATATAAGGATGTGTTTTTAAAATACGTGATACTGCTTTAACAATAATATCATTAAAAGATATTTTATGATTATTAGATAATGTATCATTTAATTTTTTCCTTAATTGAATTATATTTTCCATTTCTATTTCAATAAATAAATAATAATGAGGGGCAGTAAATTTAGATAATGTTAAATGAGTTGCTATTTCTTTTCTCATATTAGAAACAATAAAATGTTGATTCATATTATTAGTGTTTTCATAATATAATTCAATATCTTTTTTTACAATTCTTCCACTATCTCCAGTTCCTTTCATATTATGAATATTTATTCCTTTGTCTTGAATCATCTTCTTTGCAACAGGAGAAATGAATTTTCTTTGTTGTTCTGATTTTTTTTCTGGCTTTGTTTCTGATTCTTTTTCTAGCTCTGTTTCTGATTTTTTTTCTGGCTCTGTTTTTAGTTTATTAATAGTTTTCTTTTTGATCAAAGAACTTATATTTTCTCCATATTGTCCAATAATTGCTAAAATATCATTAACACGTGCTTTTTCACCTTCTTTTATTCCACAATAAAGCAATACTCCATTAATATCAATTTCAAAATCTTGAATAGCTTTATCTGTTTCAATTTCAGCTAAAATATCTCCTTCGAACACTTGATCACCTATTTTTTTATTCCATTTTACAAGAGTTCCTTCTTCCATAGTATCACTTAATCTGGGCATAAATATGATGTCTGCCATGTTTTCAAAAATTGATTATTATAAATTTATTTTATTAATGTTTAATAATATGATTAAATTTTTATTCTTTATCTATAAAAGGATAATTGGTATCTTTATATACAACATCATACATTTTTTTTAAAGAAGGAAAATTTGATTTTTCTGCATATTCTACACAATACTCTATTTTTTTTTTTATTTTATTTTCAATAAATGTGAGATTATTTAACGTTTCCCATTGATTATTTAAAATGAGTGTTTTTAATTTTAAAATAGGATCTTGTTTTTTATACAAATTAATTTCATCTTTACTTCTATATGATTCAGCATCTGACATAGAATGTCCTCTATATCTATATGTTTGAATATCTAAAAAACTAGGTCCTTTGCCATTTCTTGCTCTATAAACCGCAGGATACATAGATTTTGCAATATCTTCTGGATTCATACCATTTACAGTACTAGATGGCATTCCATATAATAACCCAATTTTATAAAGTTCTTGTATTTGATTATTCCTATGAATAGACGTTCCCATAGCATATTGATTATTTTCACATACAAAAACTACTGGTAATTTCCATATCATAGCCATATTAAACGTTTCATGTAATACACCTTGGCCAAATGCCCCATCACCCATTAATGTGATGGTTACAGATTTTCTATTAAAATATTTATCTGCAAAAGCAATTCCAGCACCTAATGGAATTTGTCCACCTACTATACCATGTCCTCCATAAAAACGATATTTTTTACTAAAAATATGCATTGATCCACCAATTCCACAAGAAGTTCCAGTTTCTTTACCTAATAATTCTGCCATAATTTTTTTTGGATCTACACCCATAGAAATAGGTAAAATATGACATCTATAAGCAGATATTATTCTATCTATCGATATATCAATAGCATGAGTAATTCCAGCTGGAATAGCTTCTTGCCCATTATATAAATGTAAAAATCCCCTAATTTTTTGTTGTAAATAAAGAGATCTACATTTATCTTCAAATTTTCTCCAAAAAGACATATCTTCAAACCACTTCAGGTATGTATTTTTGGTGATTGTTTTCATATGTATATATATGTATATGATAGTTTACAAATGTACTATTTAAGATAGTCATATGCAAAGATCTTAAAATAAATGAATAATATTTTCCAAAGCGTTTTTTCTAGATCCTTTAATAATAATATAATCTGTTTGAATATAATATTTATTCATATACCACCATTTAATAAAATAATCTTTATTATAAAATCGAATAATTTTTTTGCAATTTATATTTGATTTAATATTATAAAAATGTTGACCAATTAAACATGATATTTCAATTTTACTTTTTTTTAAAAAATTTATAATGTTTTCATGTTCTATTATAGAAAATTTTCCTAATTCAAACATATCTCCTAAAATCGCAATTTTTTTGCCTTTAATTTTATTAAAAAAATTCAATACACTAATCATACTACTTGGATTAGCATTATAACAATCATTATAAATTATTAATTTATTTTTTTTAATAATTTGAGAACGATTATTATTTGGAATAAAATCTTTAATTGATTGTTGAATATCTTTTAAAGAAACATGAAAATAAAGTCCTATCGTAATTGCAGATGCCATATTATATAAATTATGATCACCAATTAAATATTTTGAAAAAAATATTTTATTTTTAACATATATAGTATTACCAATATCATTACCATAATATTTAATATTTACATCAAAAACTTTTTTTTTAGAAAAAATATATCTAGATATTCCTAAACTGTTAGTAAGTTGAATTTTATCATCTCCATTAACAAATACTGTTTTATTATTTTGTCTTAAAAAATTATATAATTCTAATTTACCACGAATAACTCCATTTATATTTCTAAAGCCTTCTAAATGTGCTTTTCCAAAATTAGTTATATATCCATAATCTGGATCAATGATAGAACACATTTTTTCTATTTCTTTTTCATGATTAGCTCCTATTTCTATAACAGATATATTTGCATTTTTAGGAATTGAAAGAATAGTTAAAGGAATTCCAATATGATTATTTAAATTATTTTTAGTATAATGTACTATATCATACTTTTTAGAAAGTATAGAGGCAATTAATTCTTTAGTTGTAGTTTTTCCATTACTTCCTGTAATTGCTATAATTGGTATATATTTTAATTGTTGTCTATGAAAATGAGCTAATTGGTGTAAAAAATCTAAAGCATTTTTTACAAAAAAAATATTTTTATGATTTAATGCATATTTTTTATTATCTACAATAGAAATTAAAGCACCATTTAAAATTGCTTCATACGCAAATTGATTACCATTAAAATTTTTACCTTTTATCGAAACATAAATAGAATTTTTTTTAACATTTTTGCTATTGATTTCTATTCCTGAAGACATAGAATACAATTTGTAAAAATTTTTAATATTATTATCATACATACATTGTAATTCTTTTTTGTTGATAAAATGTGTATAAATTTTAACATTATAACTTATCACTTAATGTATAAAAAATTTTTTTATACATAAAACATATTTATTGACATAAAAAACTATTAATAAGGTTGTTTTTTTGAAGTAACCAATTTTACATTATATCATTGATTTTATAATATAAATTATAATTTAATTCAGATTACATAATTATAAAATATAATATTTTATAATTGTATTGATCTTGTGTATTGATCCTGATACTGTATTTTATAATTTACGTTTGTACATGAAAATATAATATCATAATTAATATTATATTATTAATTACTGTTACTACTACTATTTATTGCTTATTAAAAAAATGCTTGTATGTGTGAACATCTGATATATGTGAAAAAATGAATAATATTTCGTATTATTTGTTAATAAAAACAAATATAGGATAAACAATATAATTTAATACATACCAAATAATATGTTATTATAATAATTAATTTTATTAATTACTACTGATATTTAATGTATTTATTCAATTTATTTGGACAAGTAGAATGAATTATTTACTTACTATAGCAATAGTTTAAAAAAAACTAGCATATTTTTGTTAAACAATACACAATACATTATATGAGTGATTGTTTTTTTATTTACACTATTGTTAAATATAACAATAATATGTAGTAGTTTCCTACATAATAATGTTATGATTATAAAAATTACCTTCATACAATCAAAAATACAATTAATGATTACTTATTTATTTTTAAATTTGTTTGTTAAAATCAAATAATAATATGAATAATATTTCAATCCATGTTGTCATTAATAATTGTAAAAAATTATTTAAAACAAAATTGAAAAATTATGATATGTCATGGAAATATATTGATAATTATTCTATCATAGATTTAATTATTGCAAAAACCATTAGAATCATTAATATTCAAAAAAAAGGATTTCAAATTGTTAAAGAAGAAACAATTGAAAATACATATATGGATGTTATTAATTATATTATTATTATAATGATAAAATTAAATATAAATGATAATGATAAAATTTCATATCATGATATTATTTATATTTATACACAAAAATTGGAAAAAATTTGTAATATTATAGAACATAAATCACAATTTGAATATGTTTCTTTAAACCAAATGTTAAAAAATCTTTTGTATTTGAAAAACAATAAAAATAAAATATTATCCCATGAATTAGAAGAAATGGCTTTCAAAATATTATATATAACTATTTTGTTATATTTAATATTTAAATCAATGAATATAAATGAAGAAAAAAATTATTATTGCAAATTGGAAAATGAATTATAATTTTTATGATACAACTCATTTTTTAAGACATTTATTAAAATTTTTTAATCATGAAAAAGAAATAGAAAAAAATCATCAAAAAATAATTATTGCACCATCTTATCCATTTTTGCATATTTCAAATCAAATTGTACAAGGAACTAATATTCATATTGCTGCACAAAATATCCATGATATGGAAAAAGGATCTTATACTGGAGAAGTTTCTGCGATAATGTTAAAATCTATAGGCATTAACAACGTAATATTAGGACATAGTGAAAGACGAACATATTTTAATGAAACAAATAAAATATTATTAGAAAAAATATACATCGCATTAAAAAATAGATTAAAAATTATTTTTTGTATAGGAGAAACATTAAATGAAAGAAACAATAATAAACAATTTATTTCAATACAAAAACAATTAGAACAAACTATTTTTATATGTTCTGTCAAAGAAATAGAAAATTTCATCATTGCTTATGAACCAATATGGGCAATAGGAACAGGGGAAGTCCCATATTATCACGAAGTTCAAAAGATGCATAATCATATTAGATTGTTATTTAAAAATAAATATGGTAAATTTGTGTCTGATAAAATACATATTGTATATGGTGGGAGTATTACTGAATTAAATTGTAAAGAGTTTTTTAAACAAAAAGATGTAGATGGTGGACTAGTTGGTAATTCTTCATTAAATATAAATAAATTTTTATCTATTATTAAGGCCTCGTAGCTTAATGGAATAGAGCATCTGACTACGGATCAGAAGGTTGTGGGTTCGAATCCCGTCGAGGTCTCATTTCATTTATTTAATTTAATTAACCTAAATAAGGTTTTAAAATTTTACTTCTAGAGGAATGTTTTAATCTTTTTAAAGCGATACTTTCAATTTGTCTAACTCTTTCTCTAGTTAAATCACAGGATTGGCCAACTTCTTCTAAAGTCATTGGTGGTGCCCCATTTAATCCAAAATGTAATACAATTACACGTCTTTCTCTTTCACTTAAAGTTTCTAATATTCTTTGAATATCTTTCCTAAGAGATTCTTTTTCTAAATCTTCATCTGGTCTAGGAGATTCATCTGATCTTACTAAATCATATAAATTAGAATCTTCTCCTTCTACTAACGGTGCATCCATAGAAACATGTCTACCTGAATTTTTAATAGATTCTTCAACATCTTTTTCATTCATTTTTAAATATTCTGCAATTTCTCTAGGAGTTGGATTTCTATGTAATTCTTGTTCTAATTGAGAAAAAGTTTTTAATATTTTATTTAATAATGCTAATTTATTAGTAGGTTGTCTAATAGAACGAGATTGTTCAGCTATTGCTTGTAAAATTGCTTGTCTTATCCACCAAACAACATAAGAAATACATTTAAATCCTCTTGTTTCATCAAAACGTAATATACCTTTGATTAATCCTAAATTTCCTTCATTGATTAAATCACAAAGACTTAATCCTTGATTTTGATATTGTTTTGCCACAGATACTACAAAACGTAAATTAGCGTTAACTAATTTATCTATTGCCGATGCATCACCATTTCTAGCTTTTCTAGCATATTGGACTTCTTCTTCTGGTGTTAATAAAGGAATTTTACCGATTTCATGAAGATATTTGTCTAAAGATTCAGATTCTCTATTAGTGACTTGTTTAGTTATTTTCAGTTGTCTCATATTTATTGATTTGATTTATTTATACTATTTATTAATCATTGTTTATTTTATTGGTTTGGGTTAGGTAATAAAACTTTCCTAGAAAATTTCATTTTTTTATTTTTATTATCAAATCCAATAAATTTGACATTAATAATCTCTCCTAAATGTAATTCATCTTCTATGTTATTCAATCTTTTCCAACATATTTCTGAAATATGTAATAATCCTTCTACTCCTTTTGATATTTCTACAAAGACTCCAAAACTTTTAATAGATTTTACTTTAGCTTTATAAATTGTTCCAATTTTTGGAACAAACGTAATTTTTTTAATTATATCAATAGCCTGATAAATTTTGTTTACATCATTTCCAATAATTTCAATATAACCAATATCTTCTTTTTCTTCAATTAAAATATCGGTTTCTGTACAAGATTGTATTTCTTGAATAACTTTTCCACCAGATCCAATTACAGATCCTATAAATTTTTTAGGAATTTTTAAAATATGTATTTTTGGAGCAGATGATTTTAACTGTTTTCGATGCGTTGGTAATATTTTCATCATTTGTTGTAATATGAAATTTCTACCTTGTAAGGCTTGATTTAATATTTTATATAATATATCTAAAGATAATATTTGTTTTTTGACATCCATTTGACATGCAGTAATTCCATTTTTAGTACCAGTAATTTTAAAATCCATTTCTCCAAATCCATCTTCTTCTCCAAGAATATCAGATAATATAACAGTGTTATTATTATCGATAAATAATCCCATAGCAATTCCAGATACTGGATTTTTTAATGGAATTCCAGCATCCATTAATGCTAAACTAGATGCACAAACAGTTGCCATGGATGAAGATCCATTAGATTCTAAAATATCAGAAACAATTCGTATTGTATAAGGATTATCATGTGTAATTAAATTTTTTAATGCTCGTTTTGCTAAATTTCCATGACCTATTTCACGTCTAGAAACACCTCTAATTGTACGTATTTCTCCAGTAGAAAAAGGAGGAAAATTATAGTGTATATAAAATTTTTCATTATTTTCCATGATAACATTATCAATTTTATTAGCGTCTGAAGAAGATCCTAAAGTAACTGTAGTTAAAGATTGTGTCTCACCTCTTGAAAATAATGCTGATCCATGGACCCCAGGTAAATAGTTGACTTTTCCGTATATAGGACGTATTTGTTCAAAAGTTCTATTATCTAATCTAACATTATCTTTTAATATCATATTTTTTATGATTTTTTTTTTAATTATTTCATAAAATTGATCAATCATTAATTCATTTTTTTCATTTAAAGCATTGTTTTTTTTAAAATTATTTAAAATTAATTTTTCTTTAATCGATCTTGTTTTTTTATCTAAAAATTGATTATACATATTTTTTATTAAATTATAAGAATATGAAAAAAAATTTTTTTTCAATGTATATTGTTCTAATAAAGAAAATGATCCTACATTAAAATCTAATTCAAATAAATAATTTATTTTATTAATTTTTGTACTTAATTTAAGTTGTGCATCTATTTGATCTTTAATTGCTTGATGAGCTATAGAAATAGCTTGAATAAGAATATTTTCTTCTATTTCTTTCATTTCTCCTTCTAACATAATAATATATTTTTTAGATGCTCCTACTATTAAATCTAAATCTGCGTTTTTTAATTGATCTAAACAAGGATTTATTATAAATTTTCCATTTATACGTATAATACGTACTTCAGATATAGGACCATTAAATGGGATTCCTGCAACTGATAATGCTGTTGATGCAGCTAATGCTGCTAATTCATATGGTAAAAATGTTTTATCATAAGATAAAAGAGAAATCATAATTTGTATTTCTTTTCTAAAGAACTTTGAAAATGTTGGTCTCAATACTCTATCTACTAATCTCATTGTCAATATTTCTTCATCAGATGGTTTTCCTTCTCTTTTAATAAATCCCCCAGGTATTTTACCTCCTGCATAATATTTTTCTCTATAATCAATAGTTAGTGGTAAAAAATTAATATCATGTTTGATTTGTGTAGAAACAACTACTGTTGCTAATAAAATAGTATTATTTGCTCTAATAAGGGCTGAGCCATCAGCTTGTTTGGCTAATTCTCCAGTTTCTATTGCTATAGTCCGTCCATCTTCTAAAAAACAAATTTCTTTTATTATATTTGGCTGATGCATATTATAGTATTATAATTTATTTATTTTCTTAACCCTAATAGAACAATTAACTGTTTATAACTATCTAAGTTATTTCTTTTTAAATATTTTAATAGTTTTTTTCTTTTTACAACTAATTTTACAAGTGTTCTTTCAGTATTAAAATCTTTTTTATGTTTTTTTAAATGTTTACTTAAATGATTAATTCTATATGTAAAGAATGCAATTTGTGATTTAGAAGATCCAGTATCAAAAATTGACTTTCCATAAGTTTTAAATATATCTTGTTTATTATTGATAGTTAAAGACATAAAATAATTTATTATTAATTTCAATTTTAAAGGTAAAAATATTTTATACGTCTTTTAGTTGATTTTAAGTAAATCGTCAAGATATTTTCTGTTATTAGATAAACGAGGAATTTTATTTTGACCACCTAATTTTTTATTCATTTTTAACCAATCATAAAATAAGCCATGTCTTGCTATATATACAATAGGAGGTTGTAAAACTAAATTTTTATATCTTTTAATTTCATAATCAGAATTTAAATCTTTTAATTCTTGATCTAAAATATCTCTAAAATTAAATACATTTTTTGGTGGTTTTTTAAATTCTATAATCCATTCATGAGCACCAGTATGTTGTTTATTAATATAAATTGGTCCAGCTGTATATTCATTAATGATAGAATCAGTTTTAATACAAGTTTGATTCAAAGCTTTTTCCGCATTATCCATAATTAATTCTTCTCCAAAAGAGTTGATGAAATGATTTGTTCTTCCTGAAATATAAATTCTATAAGGTGTTAAATTAGTAAATTTAATGGTGTCTTCAACTATATATCTCCAAAGACCGGCATTAGTAGATATTACTAAAACATAAGTTTTATTTAATTCTACTTCGTCTAGAGGAATAATTTTTGGAGAAGAATGATAAAAATCATCCATAGAAATAAATTCATAAAATATTCCATGATTTAATAATAATAATAAATCTTTAGAATCTTTTTTATCCTGTACTGCAAAAAAACCCTCTGATGCACTATATACATTATAATAATGAGGAGGCGTATGTTGATAAAAGATATCATTATATTGTTTTCTATATGGATCAAAATTAACACCTCCATGAAAAATAACTTCTATATTTGGCCATATTTCATTAATCGTTTTTTTATTTGTAAAATTTAATAATTGATTTAAAAAAATTAATAACCAAGAACAAACACCTAACATAATTCTTACGTCTTGATTCATTGTTTCTTTAATTAAAATTTTTAATTTTTCTTCCCATTCACTGATTAATGCAATATTTTTTTTTGGAATACTAATATATTCTGCCCAAAGTGGAAGATTTTTAATTAAAATAGAAGATAAATCACCATAAAATGTATTATAATTTTTATGTAATTTATGACTACCTCCTAAACGAAGTGCTTTACCAAAAAAAATTTTTGTTTTTGGATGATTATGTAAATATATAGATAACATATCTTGTCCTGCTTTATAATGACCTTCTTTCATTGCAAGATAAGTGACTGGAATATATTTACTTTTTGTATGTGTAGTTCCTGATGATTTAGCAAACCATTTTACTTTTCCTGGCCATAATATATTTTTTTCACCTTGTCTTATTCGTTTAATTATTGGGTGTATATCCCTGTATTTACACAAAGGAATTCTATTATAAAATTGTTGATATTTTTGAATATCATGAAATTTATATTTTGTACCAAATTCTGTATTTCTAGAAAAAAACAGAAGTTGTTTTAATAATCTATGTTGAATATCTATAGGATATTTTAATGTTAATTCTAGATCTTGAATTCTTTTTTTAATAAAAAATGAAATTAAATATCCAGAAAAAGTATTCATAATGAAAAGTTTTTTCTTTTTATCATTTTGGTTTTTTAGATAAATAAATAGTAACTATTCCAAATGTTAATTTTTGCATATAAACAATTGGTATATTATGATATTTTAACAAATCTTTCATTTTTTTTCCGAAAAATGAAAAAGTTTTAATAGAATTTTGTAAATAATCATAAGCAAAAATATTTTTAGAAATTTTTTTACCTATATGTTTTAATATAACATTGGAATAAAAATTATAAATTTTTTTGATATAAACATTAGATGGCTGAGAAAATTCTAATATTCCTAACAAGCCAATCGGTTTTAAAATTCTAAATATTTCCCTAAAAGACATATTTAATTCTATAAAATTTCTAACTCCAAAAGAAATAGTTATGATATCAAAAGTGTGATTATTGAAAGGAATATAATGTGAATATCCTTGAATCAGTTTGATTTGTTGTTCTAATCCATTATTTTTTATTTTCATTTTTGCTATATGTAACATTTTTTCAGAAGGATCTATAGCTATAATGTAATCTTTTTGAAATTTTTTAGCAAGTAAAATAGCGATATCGCCTGTACCAGTTGCTAAATCTAAAATCATTTTTTGGTAAAATTTGAAATTTTGTTGTTTTTTAATATATTCATATATTATATTAATAAGTTGTTTTCTCCAATAAAGATCAATACAAAAAGATAATAAATGATTTAATAAATCATATGTTGAAGATATATTATCAAACATTTTTACCAATTTTATATTTTCATGAAATTTGTCCATGATAGATAATTTTTTTAAATTCAAAAAATCAATTTTTATTGAATGATTCGATCAATCATTACAGGAACTGGTCATTATTTACCAACAAAAATTATAAAAAGTGATCATTTTTTGAAATATTCTTTTTACGATCAAAAAGGATTCAAAATAAAAAAATCTAATCAAGAAATTATTAAAAATTTTAAAAAAATTACAGAAATAGAGGAAAGAAGATATGTACATGAAGGATTATTAAATTCTGATATTGCAACTATAGCTGCAAAAAAAGCGTTACTTAATTCTAAAATATACAAAGAAAAAATAGATTATATTATATCAGCACACAATTATGGTGATATTAATCCACTATCTTATCAGTCTGATGTAATGCCATCTATAGCATCTAGAGTAAAAAATAAACTCAAAATCAATAATCATAAATGTCGTCCATATGATATGATTTTTGGTTGTCCAGGCTGGATAGAAGGAATGATATTAGCAGATCAGTTGATCCGATCTAAATATGCTCAAAATATTTTAATTACAAGTTCAGAAACTTTATCTAAAGTTATTGATCCCCATGATCAAAATGCTATGATATTTTCTGATGGTGCAGGAGCAGCAGTTTTATCTGCAGTCGATGTAGATACTAAAGAAGAAAATTATGGTATTCTTTATTTTGATTCTCAATGTAATAATAATGAAGAACTTCATTATCTTACTAATGGTCCTTCTTTAAATCCAAATTATAAAAAATCATTATTAAATATTAGAATGAATGGAAGAAAGATTTATGAGTATGCATTAACTGAATTTCCAAAAATGTTAAAAAATATATTAGATCATGTTAATTTACATCTTAACGATATAAAAAAAATTTTAATTCATCAAGCGAATGCTAAAATGGATTATGCAATTTTAAAAAGATTGTTAAAATTGTATAATTATTCTTCAATAAAAAAAGGATTATATAAAAAATTAATGCCTATGACGATTCAAAAGTTTGGTAATTCTTCTGTAGCTACTGTACCTACGTTATTAGATTTAATTCTTAAAGGAGAAATGCCACATCATAAAATTCAACCTGGAGATACCATTTTAATGGCATCATTAGGAGCTGGTATGAATATTAATGGAATGATTTATAGATTTCCTATCAAAAATAATTTTTAAATAATACTAAATTTATGAAAAAAGACATACATCCAAAAAATTATAGACCAGTTGTTTTTCAGGATATTAATAATGATAAATTTTTTATTTGCAAATCAACAGTAAATACAAAAGAATTTATAAAATTAAATGGAATAGAATATCCATTATATAAAATGGAAATATCTAGTTATTCACATCCATTTTATACTGGAGCAAAAAAATTGGTGAGAAAAACAGGTCCATCAGAAAAATTTAAAAAGAAATACAAAAAATATAATATTTAATATGGATGAATATTTTATATTATATGATGGTGAAATAGAATGGGTTAATTTATTACCTATTACATTTACTAAAACGATATCAGACATTCGTATAGGAATATTAACTATTAAAGAAAGATGGGAAAAATATATTGGTGGTAAATCTATAATTTATACAAAAAATTTTCTTTCAAAAAAGTATACATGTAAAAAACAATTAAATATAAAAAACGTATTGATGATTAATTCATCATTTTTACCAAATGAAAAATTAATAGAATTATTATTGAAATTAAAAGAAAATGAAGCAATTTTTTATTCAACAATCCTGGTAGCTACACGTATACATATTAATAATTATGAAAATTATGAAAATATAATAAAATTTGTCAAAAATCATAAACAATATAAAAAAATATATTCATTTAATCAAATTATTTATATTCAAAATATATGGGATTTATTTATTAATAACGATAAAGTTTTAAGACAAGATTTTGATTTTTTAACAAAAGATAAAAAATCTTGTTCTTTGTTTGGCCCAAATTATCTTATTGATAAAAAAAATATTTTTTTTGAGGAAAATGTATATTCTTATAATGTTATACTAAATGCTAAAATAGGGCCTATTTATATTGAAAAAGGAGTTAATCTTATGGAAGGATCAATGATTCGTGGACCTGCAGCAATTTGTAGAAATTCTTTATTAAATATGGGAACAAAAATCTATGGAGCAACTACGATAGGACCACAATGTAAAGTTGGTGGAGAAATAAGAAATTCTATATTTCTTTCATATTCTAATAAAGCTCATGATGGTTTTATAGGAGATTCTATAATTGGAGAATGGTGTAATATAGGAGCTGGTACTAATGTATCTAATTTAAGAAATGATTATTCTAATGTGAAAGTGTGGAGTTATGATAAAAAAAAATTTATTAGAATTCCTATTCAATTTTTTGGAATGATTATGGGTGATTACTCTAAATCTTCTATTAATACTCAATTTAATACTGCTACAATAGTAGGAGTTGGGGCTAATATTTTTGGTATTGGGTTCCCTCCTAAATATATTTCTTCTTTTTCTTTTGGAAGTAATAATAATCAAAAAATATCTTTTTATCAAGTCTGTCAAACTGCAAAAATAATGATGAAAAGAAGGAATATATGTTTTTCATTTATAGATAAAAATATTTTAAAATATTTATATGATTACACATAACATATAATCAATAATCGATAAAATGATATTATTAAAAAAATATTATATATTGTTCATTTAATTGAAATGATATTATGATGTTGAAACATAATTTAGGTTATCCTAGAATAGGAATAAAAAGAGAATTGAAAAAAGCTTGTGAAGATTACTGGAATAATCTAATTACTTCAAAAGATTTATTTAATATTGGAAAAACAATAAAAATCAATAATTGGAAAATACAAGAAAAATGTGGAATAGATTTAATTCCATGTAATGATTTTAGTTTCTATGATCATGTTTTAGATATGTCATTTTTACTTGGTAATATTTCAGAAGTATATTCTACTAAATTTAAGGAAGATATAGATATTTATTTTGCTATGGCTAGAGGAATTCAAAAAAATGAATTGGATTTAAAAGCCATGGAAATGACTAAATGGTTTAATACAAATTATCATTACATAGTACCAGAATTTGAACCAAATCAAAAATTTGGAATTTATTCTATGAAATTATTTAATGAAATTGATGAATATAAAGAAATAATAAATAAAGCTATTCCAAAACCTGTTTTAATTGGACCTATTAGTTATTTATATTTAGGTAAAGAAAAAAATAAAATTTTTAATAAATTCGATTTAGTAGATAATTTATTACCTATTTACATAGAGATTATACAACGTTTAATTCAAAAAAATATTAAATGGATACAACTAGATGAACCAATTTTAGTTTTTGATTCATTAACTGATCAAATAATAAAATCATTTAAATATGTTTATCAAACTATAAATAAAATTTGTGATGATAATGCAATTAACATAATTGTAACTTCTTATTTTGATAGTTTGGAAGAAAAAAATTTAGATATATTTAAAAATTTGTCTTCAAGATTTAATTTACATATTGATTTAGTAGAAAATTATAGTCAATTAACTAAAATTTTAGATTTTTTGCAAAAACAAAAAATGGGACTTTCTTTAGGTATAATTAATGGAAAAAATATATGGAAAAATAATTATACTCATTCTATCAAACTTATTAAACAAGCAATATTAAAATTAGGTAAAGAAAGAATTATGATTGCCCCTAGTTGTTCGTTATTGCATATACCGATTGATTTAGAATGTGAAACATCAATTTCGAAAAATATAATAAATAAAATGGCTTTTGCTAAACAAAAACTTTATGAATTAAATGATTTAGAAAATATTTTAAATGGGAATAAAGAAAAACTGTGTAATAATTTGAAATATTTTGACAAAAAAAAACAATGTATTATTAAACAACAAATAACAAAAGTACATCTCAATAGAAAAAATTCTTTTCATATTCGTCAAAAAACACAACAAAAAAAATTTCAATTTCCGTTATTTCCAACTACAACTATAGGGTCATTTCCTCAAACAAAGGAAATCAGAAAATTACGAAAAAATTTCAAAAATAATGTAATTACTAAAAAGACATATGAACAATGTATACAGAAAGTTATAATAGATGCTATAAGAACACAAGAAAAAATTAATTTAGATGTTTTGGTACATGGTGAATTTGAAAGAAACGATATGGTAGAATTTTTTTCAGATAAATTAAAAGGCTTTGTTTCTACAAAAAACGGATGGGTACAAAGTTATGGTAGTCGATGTGTTAAACCACCAATAATTTATGCAGATGTAAAAAGAGTTTCTGATATGACTGTAAAATGGATATCGTTTGCTCAATCTCAAACCAACAAATTAATAAAAGGAATATTAACTGGACCAGTTACTCTGTTAAAATGGTCATTTGTAAGAGATGATCAACCATATTATGAAACTGCTTATCAAATTGCATGGGCAATTAGAGAAGAAGTAAAATCTTTAGAAAATACTGGTATTCAAATTATTCAAATAGATGAACCAGCACTAAGAGAAGGATTGCCATTAAAAAATAAACATTGGAAATTTTATTTTAATTGGGCAATTAAAGCATTTCGATTATCTTCCAGTGTAGTTAAAGATGAAACACAAATTCATACACATATCTGTTATAGTGAGGTAAATGATATTATAAAATATCTTTCTGATTTAGATGCTGATGTAATTACTATAGAAACTGCAAGATCTAAAATGGAACTTTTGAATGCATTTTCTAATTTTTCATATCAAAATGAAATAGGTCCTGGTGTATATGATATTCATTCTCCAAGGATTCCTGAAGTAAAAGAAATATTAAATTTAATTAATAAAGCTTCAACAAAATTGCCTATTAAAAATATTTGGATTAATCCAGATTGTGGATTAAAAACTAGAACTTGGCATGAAGTTATAAATTCATTGAAAAATATGACAACAGCAACAAAAATAGCTAGACAGCAACATTCATAATAATAATTAATCATAATTGTTGTTTCTATTTTTATTTTAAATAACATGAAATGACATTAAAAGATAAAGAACAAAAAATTAAACAAGAATTTGAACAATTACATGATTGGCAAGATAAATATGAATATATATTATATTTAGGTAATAGATTACCAAAACAAGATAATACATTTAGAACTGAAGATAAATTAATTTATGGATGTCAATCTAAAGTGTGGTTAGATGCCAAATTAATTGGTATGAAAGTTATTTTTGATGCTGATAGTGATGCTTTAATACCTAAAGGATTAATTGCAATGATGATTATTGTATATTCAGGAAGATATCCATTTGAAATTATTTCATCAAAAGCAAGTTTTATTAGTGAAATAGGATTTCATAATTTTTTAACTCCAATTAGATCAAATGGATTATTACTTTTTTTAAAAAAAATGAAATTTTATGCCAAAAATTTTGAGGATGATTATTGTAACTAATTGATGATTATAATTTTATTTTGAATTAAAAAAAAAATAATAAATTACATGATATATGATTGGAATTTAAATAAATTATAACATTTTTCTTAATCTCGCTACTGGTATATTCATTTGATTTCTGTATTTAGAAACTGTTCTTCTTGCGACGAGATATCCTTTGTTTTTAAAAATATTTGATAATGTTTCATCAGTAATTGGTTGATTTTTATTTTCATTGGCTATAAATTCTTTTAATAATCTTTTGATTTCAATAGAAGAAATTTCTTGTCCTTCTATATTTGTCATTTTTTCTGAAAAAAATTGTTTTATTAAAAAAGTACCATATGGTGTATTAACATATTTACTGTTAGCTACACGAGATACAGTAGAAATTCCAACTCCAATTTTTTGAGATATATTCTTTAAAATCATTGGTTTGATATTTGATGTATCACCAGTTAAAAAATATTTTTTTTGATAATTCATTATAGCATTCATAGTCAACATTAATGTATTTTTACGTTGTTTAATAGCATCTAAAAACCATTTTGCTGAATCTATTTTTTTTTTCAAAAAAATGATAATATTCTTGTAATTTTGTTGTTTTTTATTATAATTTTTATAATATTTTAACATGTTTAAGTATAAGGTAGATATTTTCAATTCTGGATTATTTCTTTTATTTAAAGAAAGTTCTAAATTACCATCCATAACTAAAATTGTAAAATCTGGAATTAAATAATTGATAGTTTTTGAATTACATGAATAAAGTTTACCTGGTTTTGGATTTAATTTTTCTATTTTATGAACTACCTTTCGTAAAATATTTGTGGTTATTCCTAATTTATTTTGCAATTTATGATAATGTCTTTTTACAAATAGTTTAAAATAATTTTTTATAATTTCTTTTGCCAAAACAATTTCTTTTGATGTTTTTTTATATGATAATTGAATTAATAAACATTCTTGTAAATTTCTTGCCCCAACACCAATAGGTTCTAATTGTTGTATATAATTAACAATAATTGTTTCTATTTTTTCCAGATTAATAGAGATTCCAAGAATCAAAAAAATATCTTCAACAAGAGAATACATTTTTCTTCTTATATATCCATTGTCATCGATATTACCCAATATAAAATCTGCTATTAATAATTCTGTTTTATTCAAAAATCTACATGTATGCAATTGATTTTTTAAATATTCTTGAAAAGATATTCCAGAAACTATAGGATGATAATTTTCTTCTTGAAGATTATTTTTAATATGTAAAATTTTATCATGATTATTATTGAAATCTACATTTTTTATTTTATTTTTCATAAGAGTATCTAAATGATTATCATCATAATCTTTTGAGATTTCTTCTTCGTCTATTTTTTCTAAAGCTGGATTTTCTTCTAGTTCTTTTTTTACTTGTTGTTCAAAATCTAAAGTAGATAATTGAACTAATTTCATTAATTGAATTTGTTTTGGAGATAGTTTATGCTGTATTTTTTGAAATAATTGTTGTTTTAACATGGTTTATAATTATGCATGATTTGGAGTTTTTGGAAAAGGAATAACATCACGAATATTTTGCATTCCTGAAATAAATTGAACTAATCTATCAAATCCTAATCCAAATCCACTATGTGGAACTGAGCCAAAACGTCTTGTATCTAAGTACCAATAAAGTAATTTTTTATTTATATTATGTTTATTCATTCTTGTCATCAGGACATCATAACGTTCTTCTCTTTGAGATCCTCCAATAATTTCGCCTACTTTTGGAAATAAAATATCCATAGCTCTTACTGTTTTTTCATCATTGTTTATTCTCATATAAAAAGCTTTAATATGATATGGATAATCAAATATAATAATAGGATTTTTAAAATATTTATTTACTAAATATTGTTCATGTTCAGATTGCAAATCCATTCCCCAAATAACAGGATGCAAAAAATTAACTTTATTATTATGTATAGATTTATTAAGAATCTTGATAGATTCAGTATAGCTAATTTTTTCAAAATTAATGGTTAATAAAGATTCCAATTGTTTTAGTAAAGATTCTTCTTCATTTGTATAAATATAATGTGTTAAAAAGTATAAATCATCTACACAATGTTCAATGATATATTGAATAATATATTTTAAAAATTTTTCTGCTAAATTCATATTATCATCTAAATGATAAAATGCCATTTCTGGTTCTATCATCCAAAATTCTGATAAATGTCTTGAAGTATTTGAATTTTCTGCCCTAAAAACTGGACCAAACGTATAAACTTTGCCTAATGCTAATGATGCTGCTTCTGCTTCTAATTGACCAGAAACTCCAAGATAAGTTTGACATTTAAAAAAATCTTTTTGATAATCAATTATATTATCTTTTATCCATGGAATATGTTTTAGATCCAAAGTAGTTACTTGAAACATATTTCCAGCACCTTCTGCATTTGAAGTAGTAATAATTGGAGTATGAATATAAAAAAATCCATTATCATTAAAATATTTATGAATAGAAAAAGCTATATGATGACGAATACGCATAACACAACTAAATACATTAGTTCTAAATCTTAGATGTCTTTGTGTTCTAAGTTTTTCTAAACTGTGTTTTTTAGGTTGTAATATAGATTGTTGAAATAATAAATTATCTACTTTACCGTAAATTTTAATAAAATAAGATTCTAACTCTATAAATTGTTCTTTTCCTATGCTATTAGTTATAATTCCTATAACATGAATAGATGTTCCAATGGTTATTTCTTTTAAAAAATTCTTTTTGAATTTTTTTAATGATACAATAATTTGAATATTCCGAATAGTAGACCCATCATTTAAGGATATAAATATATAATTTCTAAACGAACGTACCCACCCTTCTACTATAACTTTTTTGTTTAAGAAAAATTTATAATTATCCAATAATGTTTGAATTGAATATTTTTTAATCATTAATATAGAAATTTACTTTATAATATGACTACTATATTGTTAATATTTCTTGTTCCTTTAAAATAAAAATTTCATTAATTTTTTGAATATAATTATTTGTTATTTTTTGTATATGATATTCTCCTTCTTTTAATATATCTTGAGATAAATTTAACTTCTTTTTCATCATATGATTATATTTTTTTCTTATGACTCGAATCAGTATTTTAGATTGTTCTGTTTCAGTTTTAATTTTTTTTATCAAATGTTTTCTACCTTCTTCCGTCATTATAGGAATTCTAATATGGATATATTCTCCTTTATTTGTAGGCATTAATCCTAAATTAGAATCTATAATTGCTTTATCTATAATTGAAATTAAAGATTTATCCCATGGACGAATAGTTAAATTCATATTATCTAAAATAGAAATATTGGCAATTTTAATTAAATCTATAAAAAAATCATAATATTTAATTTTAATTTTTTCTAAAAAAGATAATAAGGATTGACTTCCTAATCTAATGCGAATAATATCATTTTTAAATTGTTTTAAAATATTATTCATATCTTTTTGACAAGAAGAATAAATTTCATTTATTTCTTCCATAATATTATGTTATTTAGTTGGTTACAATAGTACCAATTGATTCTCCAGATATTGCTTTTTTTAAATTTCCTATACGGTTGATATCAAAAATAATAATAGGTAAATTATGTTCATTACCCAAAATAAAAGCGGTTGTATCCATGACTTTTATTCCCATTTTATAAATCATATCAAAAGATATATTTTTTATTTTTTTAGCAGTTTTATCTTTGTTTGGATCTTCAGTATAAATTCCATCTACTTTAGTGCCTTTTAATAAAACATCAGCTTTAATTTCTATGGCACGTAATACAGCGGCAGTATCTGTTGTAAAATAAGGATTTCCTAATCCAGCAACAAAAATTACAACTCTACCTTTTTCTAGATGACTAATTGCTCTGTCTTTAAAAAAAGGTTCTGCTATGGGATCCATTCTAATAGCCGTTTGAATATAAGTACATATTCCTACATTTTCTAAATAAGATTGAAATGCTATTCCGTTTATTACGGTAGCTAACATTCCCATATAATCTCCACCTATACGATTAATTATATTTTTTTTTATCCTGGAAAATCCTCTAAATATGTTACCTCCTCCTATCACTATAGCTACTTGAACACCCATATTAACTACATTTTTTACTTCTTCTGCATATTGTTTTAGTCTATTTGAATGAAGCCCATATTCGTTATTTCCCATTAGTGCTTCTCCACTTAATTTCAATAATGATCTTTTGTACTTCATGAATATTTTGTTTCTTTTTCTTTGTTAGAAGATTATGGAAAAATGCCTAATTTTTCGTAAGAATCTATAATTTTTTTAATAGCCAGAACAAATGCAGTAGTTCGTAAATTTTTTATTCCTAATGTATTTTTTAAATTTCTAATTTTATGAAATCCTTCTATCATGGTATCTTCCAATCCACTATGGACTAAATCTATTTCTCTAGCACCTCTTAAAATCAGTTTTTTTTCGGTTGTTGGAATATTTGTTTTGCAAATGTTTTCAATGACTTGTAAAAGTTCTGAATTCATATTTTCACTAAAACGTTTTTCCATTCTACCATAACGAACATGACTAAGATTTTTTAACCATTCAAAATAAGAGACTGTTACTCCACCAGCATTTAAATAAATATCTGGAACAATAATAATTCCTTTTTTTTCTAAAATATCATCGGCTTCAGGTGTAATAGGTCCATTAGCCGCCTCTCCAATAATTTTTGATTTAATCTTATGTGCATTATGTTTATGTATTACATTTTCTAAAGCAGCAGGAATTAAAATATCACATTCTAATTCTAATGCTTGTTCTGCATTATAAATATTTTTTGCATGTGGAAAATTTAGTATAGAACCTGTATTTTGTAAATGCATAATAACGTCTTTTACATTTAAACCTTTTGGATTATAAATTGCTCCTTCTCTCTCAGCTAATCCAACAATTAATGCTCCAAATTGTTGAAAAAAAATTGCTGCATGATATCCAACATTTCCCAATCCTTGGATGATAACTGTTTTTCCACATAATCCAACATCTAATCCTATAGAATTCATTTCTTGTTTCATTCTACACAATTCTCTTATTCCATAAAATACTCCTAATCCTGTTGCTTCTTTTCTTCCACGTACACCCCCCTGAGAAATTGGTTTACCTGTTACACATGCTAAAGCATCTACTTCACCAGGTGGGCATAATGACATAAATGTATCCAAAATCCAGCTCATTTCTCGTTCTCCTGTTCCATAATCTGGAGCAGGGACATCAATTCCAGGTCCTATGAAATTTTTTTTAATAAGTTCAGATGTATAACGACGAGTAATAGTTTCTAAATTATCCATAGAAATGCTTTGCGGATCAATTTTAATTCCCCCTTTAGCACCACCAAAAGGTACATCTACTATAGCACATTTATACGTCATTAATGCCGCTAAAGTCATAACTTCATCTTGAGTTACTTTAGTGCTATACCTAATTCCACCTTTACATGGTAATTTATGATGAGAATGTTGAACTCTATAAGCTTCAATAACTTTTATTGTATTATCTATTTTAACTGGAAAATGAATTTTGTATACAGCGTTACAAGCTTTAATTTGTTCTAAAAGACCTTGTTCAATAGAAAGAAATGGTGTGGCTTTATCAAAATTTTTTTCTACACAACTAAAAAAACTACAGGTTCCAGTTTCCATTGGATTTTGTTTTGACATAATAAAAGTTTTTTTCACTTCTAAATATGGTATGAAAAAATTAAAAAAATAATAATGTTGTATTTTTATTTGAATGCAAATCTACATTTTATGTTTTAATATTGTTACATAAAATTTATTATTATTGATTGCTAAATAAAATATTTATAATTTTATTTGGAATAATCATAATTTTTTTTAAAATTTTTGTTTTCAAAATCAATTTGATTTTAGGATGATGTAAAATTTTACTTTTAATAATAGATAATTTTTGATGTGGTTCAAATTCTTCTTTAAACTTAAATTTTCCATTAAACATAATGAGATATGTAATTGTTGTTTTGGTAAGAAATTGTGGATTATAAATAGGAAATGAATAAAACATTATTGATTTTGTATTTCCTAATTTACTCCATATTTCTTCTGCTATATGAGGTGTAAAAGGTGCCATAATTTGTACTAATGGAATTAAAATTTGTTGTTTGTTACATTGTAATTTAGTTAGTTTATTTACAAGAATCATTAAATAACTGATAGATGTATTAAAAGAAAATAATTGTATTTGTTCTGTGACTTTTTTAATAGTTTCGTGTAACATCGATTGTTCTTGCATAGTTGGAGTTTCTTTATTGAGATTAAAAATACCATTAACATTATGAAATAATCTCCAAAATTTTTTTAAAAAATTTTTTACACCATTAATTTTAGATACATCCCAAGGTTTGGATTTTTCAATGGGACCTAAAAACATTTCATAAAGTCTAAATATATCTGATCCATATTTTTTACATATATTATCAGGATTGATAACGTTATGTTTAGATTTAGACATTTTTTCTAACTTTCTTTTACAAAGAAATACCCCTTGTTCTAAAATAAATTTTGCATTTGTAAATTCTGTATTATATTTTTTAAATTGTATTACATCTAATTCATCTTTTAAATTTACTATATTTATATCTATATAAATTTCTTGTAAAGATGAAGAATTAATTTTATTTATTAATCCATAAGAAATAAATACATTTTTTCTACTAATTTTAAATATAATCGCAGAATAATTTATAATCATTCCTTGATTAATTATTTTTTTAAAAGGTTCTTCTGAATTAATCCATCCTCTATCTTTTAAAAATTTATTCCAAAATCTAGAATAAATTAAATGTCCTGTTGCATGTTCAGATCCACCAATATATAAATCTACTTGTTTCCAAATTTTTTCTTTTTTTTTAGATAAAAAAAAATTATTATTATTAACATCCATATAACGTAAAAAATACCAACTTGATCCAGCCCAACTAGGCATAGTATGAACTTCTATAGGAAATACAGATTTATTATCAATTAAAGATTGATGAACTATTTTGACATTTTGTTCATCCCATGCCCAATATTCTGCTCTAATTAATGGAGATTGTCCATTTTTCGGATGAAATTTGATAATTTTAGGAAGAATTAAAGGTAATTTATCTATAGGTATTGGGATAGGAATATTTTTTTTAAAATAAATAGGTATTGGTTCCCCCCAGTATCTTTGTCTAGAAAACACTGCATCACGCAATCGATAACTAATGATAGGACACCCTTTTTTATGTTTTACTAAAAATTTCATGATGTGTTTTTTAGCAATTTTGGATTGTAACCCGTTTAAAAATCCAGAATTTATCATATATTGTGTATTATCATATTGGGTTTTTAAATCAGATGATAATACTTTTATAATATCTAATCCAAATAATTTTGCAAATTGATTGCAATGTTGATCATGTCCTGGAATTCCAACTATTGATTTATATTGGTTCTCAACTGTAAAAGAATGACTAACATAAATAGGGATTTTTTTATTTTTTATTAAAGGATGAAACACATAATTTCCGGTAAAAATACCAGATATTTTTTCTTCTACAGAAATTTCTTGATTAATATAATGAATAATTCTACTTTTATAATTTTCTATAGATATTTTATCAATTAATGGATGATCTGTAGACATAATAATAAAAGTTATTCCAAATATCATTTCTGGAAAAAATATAACAGATTCTATATTCGTAATTTTATTATTAATAAAAACAATATCCAAATTTAAGGAAATTCCATATTTTTTACCGATCCAATAATATTGGAGTTTTTTCAAAGAATCAGAACATTTAATTTCTTTTAATCCTTTTAATAATCGTTCTGCATAAGCGGTAATTCGTATATTCCACTGTAACATTTGTTTTTTGTAAATTTGATATCCTCCTCTTTGACTTTTTCCATTTATGATTTCATCATTTGCTAAAACTGTGCCTAATTCTGGACACCAATTGACTGTTTCTTTACAAAGAAAAGCTAAACGATAATATGATAATATATATTCTTGTTGGACATTTGAGTAAGATTTCCATTCATTTGAATCAAATTGATTTTGATATGTAGTACTAGCATTAACTATTAAATTTCCGTTTTTATTAAATTTGTCCACTAAACAATCTATAGATTTTGCTTGATCTATATCTTTATCATACCAGGAATTAAATATTTGAATAAACATCCATTGAGTCCAACGGTAAAAGGTAGGATCACTAGTAGATATTGTACGATTCCAATCAAATGAAATTCCAAGTTGATTAATTTGATCGTGATATTTTTTTATATTTTTATTAGTAGTATAAGAAGGATGTTGTCCAGTTTTTATTGCGTATTGTTCCGCAGGTAACCCAAAAGAATCAAACCCTATTGGATTCAATACATTATATCCTTTAGCACGTTTATATCTGGCATATATATCTGAAGCAATATACCCAATACAATGTCCTATATGTAGTCCTGCCCCAGATGGATAAGGAAACATATTTAATATATAATATGTATGATTTTTATTATTATCTTCAGTACAAAAAGTTTTTTGTTCTTTCCAAAATGTTTGCCAACGTTTTTCAATGTGTTTAAAATTATAATCCATATGAATTTGTGTTGAATTTATAATGATTTATAATGTTTATATATAACCATAATATTATTACGTAATTTTACAGATTTTAAAACTATGAATAATACACTTGAAAAAAATAATTTTTTATAAAATTTAAAATAAATTGATTACAATTACAATGAATACCAAAAAACAGTGTAATGCTAATAGTTTAGAAACTCGTTTTAATGAAAAATTTTTAAATAATCAAACTATTAATTCTTTAATAAAAATATTTCATGATTATCCAAATGATGTGATTTATTTTTTTAGTGTATTGAAAAATAATAAAGCATCTTCTATTTTTAGAGTTTTAGATTTTCCTATAAAAGAAAAAATCATAGAAGGACTTACCCCAATTAAAAAATTTAATTTTTTAAATAATCTATCTGTAGATGATCGTGTTTCTTTTTTAGAAAATCTTTCTAAAGATTCATTAAAAGATTTAATCAAATATTTGTCAAAAGAAGAAAAAAAAAAAACATTAGTTTCTTTAGGCTATCCTGAAAATAGTGTTGGAAGATTAATGATTCCATATTATATTTCAGTTAAAAATACTTGGAGTATACAAGAAGTTTTAGATTATATAAGAACAGAAGGACAAAATAATAATGAAGCCATAGAAATTATATATATAGTTGATGAAAAAGGTAAATTATTAGACGATATAAAAATACGAGAATTTCTATTAGTCGATCCAAAAACTAAAGTTTATGAATTAATGGATAGACAATATAGTACGGCATTAAGTGTAACTAATACTGAAGAAGAAGCAATTAAAATATTTTCTATGAATAATAGATTTTCTTTACCGGTAATAGATGATAAAAAAATATTATTAGGAATAGTAACTATAGATGATATATTATGGGTTTCAAATGAAAATTATCGAGAAGATATTCAAAAAATTGGAGGGATGGAAGTATTAAATCAATCCTATATGAAAGTTCCTTTGTATAAATTAATTCAAAAAAGAGCTGGGTGGTTAATATTGTTATTTATAGGAGAAATGTTGACTACGACAGTTATGCAACATTTTTCTAGTTTTATAGAAAAAGCTGTAGTTTTATCTCTATTTATACCGTTAGTAGTTTCTAGTGGAGGTAATAGTGGAGCTCAAGCATCGACATTAATTATTCAAGCAATGGCATTAGGAGAAATCAAAATTAAAGATTGGTGGATTGTAATGAAGAGAGAAATAATATGTGGCTTGTTTTTAGGAGGATTTTTAGGATTTACAGGATTTATACGAATTTTAACATGGCATTATTTTCGTTTATTTAATTATGGGGATCATTTTATATTAATAGGAATTACTGTTTATGTATCTTTAATTGGAGTTGTATTATGGGGTACATTTAGTGGTTCTATGTTACCATTCATTATTAAAAAATTTCGAGGGGATCCAGCTAGCTCATCCGCTCCTTTTGTAGCAACATTGGTAGATGTTTTTGGATTATTAATTTATTTTTCTATATCATATATACTATTGAATGATATTATATTATAGATATATAGTTGTGTAAGAAGAAGAAGAAGGAATAGGAGTTAGGAGTAAAGTAAAGTAATGTATTTATTTATAATAATTAATATGGATTTGTTATCATATTCTTTTATTATATTATAAGGATTTAGGATTTAAATTTGATATCTACATTGCTTTAATAATAAATTCCATTCATTAGGAATATGACATGTAAAAGAACATAGTTTTTTATTTGTAGGATGAACAAAAGAAAGATAAAATGAATGCAATGCTTGTCTGTTTAATATATTTAGACAACTTTTGAAAAAAGCAATATCTTGATTTGAAGTTGGTATTGGAATTTTATTACCTCCATATATTTTATCATTAAATATAGGATGTCCTACAAATTTGAAATGAGTTCTAATTTGATGTGTTTTTCCAGTTTCTAGACGACATATAATAGAAGTTAAATATTTAAATCTTTCTATAACTTTATAATGAGTGATGGAATATTGTCTGCCCATGGCAAATTTGTTAAATAATTTCATTTTTATTCTATTTTTAGGATCTTTTCCTATAAATCCACTAATAGTTCCTTGTTTATATTTTAAATTTCCCCATACTAAAGCAATATATTTTCTTGTTACAGTTTTATGAAAAAATTGTTTAGATAAAGATCTTTGTGAAGATTCATTTTTAGCAATAACTAATAATCCAGAAGTATCTTTATCTAGTCTATGAATTAATCCACATCTATATAAATTAATATTTTGTTTGAAATGATAAATAATTCCATTAATTAACGTACTAGTTAAATTTTTAATTCCTGGATGTACTACCATACCAGCAGGTTTATTAATAACTGCTAAATCTTCATCTTCATAAATAATATTAATAGGTATATTTTCTCCATGAAGATTATTATATTCAATTTGAAATTCTATATAAGGATTAATTTTTCCTTCTATACAATCACAAGGTTTTACTATATAATTGTTTTTAATACGTTTGTTGTTCACTAATATATTGCCTGATTTGATCGCATATTGAATTTGATTTCTGCTAATATCCTTTATATATTGTGTTAAGTATTTATCTATTCGTATTAATAATTGTGTGTATTGTACACAAAATTTGAATTTTTTCATATAATATAATACGTCATTGAGTTAATTATTATTTTTTATATCATTCACATCATCTTTTTGATATGGTTTATATGAATTATTATTTTGTTGTGAAATATCTATTTTTTTGTTGTCATTGTTCGTAGTATGATTATTTTGTTCATTATGATTGGTATTAGTATAGTTAGTAATCCATAAATCTATAGAAATGTTTTTATCAGGAGTAATATGTCCTGGATTAGGAGATTGACGATATATTAATGAATTATTATCAAATTTATCATTATATAATAAAGAATTCATATTATCTATAATAATATGAATATTGTTAAATAGTTGTTTGTTTAATAATGGTATAGCATTATGAATAGGCATACCATTAACATTTGGAATTACATAATAATTATTTTTGATATAATATCCATTTCCAATAATTAAAGTAATTTGATGTTTCACTGGTAATACACATCCAGATGTAATATTTTTTCCTTTCAACAATGCCTTGTAAATAGTATTTTTAGATATATTGTTTATATATTTAATTTTGTCTACGTAAATATGATTAGCATGAAGTAGTTTTATAGCTATTCGTTTTTTTTTATTAAAAATATTAGGTAAGACTGTAGTTTTATAATGTGTAGCATTGACTTTAATATATATAGATCGTCCTATTTTAACATGATTACCAGCTTCTGGTAAAAAATATAATATTTGATTAGGTTTAAAAGATGGATTATATTCTGATTCAGATATTTCATATTTTAATCCTAATTGATTTAACAATGATACAGATTGTTTAATGGTTAAGTTACTAATATTTGGAACTATAACATATGAACCATGTTTAGTGTAAATGTTGACCCAATTTAAAGCTACATTAGTAATATTATATAGTATATATATAGCAATTAATAAATTTATCAAAATAATTAAACAGTATTTATAATATTTCATAATAAATTATAAAATAAATAAAAAATGAAGAAAACAATAGCTATCATAGTAGGTGGATATACAGATGAGGCTCCAATTTCCTTAAACAGTGGTAAATTCGTATTAAAACATTTAAATAAAGATGAATTTGATCCATATTTAGTATATATTTTTAGAAAAACATGGTTTTTTAAAGATGAAAATAATATAAAATATTTAGTGAATAGACATAATTTTACGATTCGTTTATCTAACAATAATATTTTAAAATTTGATTGTATTTTTAATGCAATACATGGATCTCCAGGAGAAGATGGTATTATGCAGGCTTATTTTGATTTATTAAATATACCATATACAGGATGTAATTTTCATCATTCTAATCTTACTTTTAATAAAATTTATTGTTTGACATTATTAAAAGAATATGGTATTAATACTGCTACATCTTTTTTTTTGAATCAAAATCAATTATTTTGTGAACACCAAATTTTAGATAAAGTAGGACTTCCATGTTTTGTAAAACCTAATAAATCTGGATCTAGTTTAGGAATATCCAAAGTTTATAATAAAAATCAATTATTAACCTCCATAACAAATGCTTTTAAACAAGATGAAGAAATTTTGATTGAATCTTATCTATCTGGTATAGAATTATCTGTAGGAGTGATTGCTTTTAATAAAAATATAACAGTTTTACCAATTACAGAAATTATTAGTCAAAATGATTTTTTTGATTTTGAATCAAAATATTCTGGTAAATCTCATGAAATAACTCCAGCAAGAATATCACAAAAGATAGAAAATAAAATGAAACATATAGCAAAACAAGTTTGTAAAATATTGAATTTAAAAGGTATTTCTAGGTCAGAATATATTATTGTGAATGAAACACCTTTTTTTTTAGAAATTAATACAGTTCCAGGTTTTTCTGATAAGAGTATTTTTCCAAAACAATTACAACATGCAGGATATTCATTATCAAATTTTTTAAAAGAATTTATATATTATTCTATAGATAAGATCAAATAGATAAAGTATAAATATTATTTATATTTTTTATATAATAGTTTATTGCAATTGCATGTAGTATCGCATTTATTTTTTGATTTTAAAAAAAAAATTATTTTTTTTAAAATCAATATTATAAAATACATCATAGACAATATGAAAATCAAGCCAATTATCATATATTGATAAATATAATTATTCATGTTTTGAAAATGTGAAAAATAATAAAAGAAGAACTATAAGCTAACAAAGTCATTAAAATAAATTGTATAATTGACCATTTCCATGTTTTAGTTTCTTTTTTTATAATAGATAATGTACTCATACATTGCATGGAAAATGCATAAAAAAATAATAAAGATAATCCTGTCGCTAGATTATAAATAGGTTGTTTAGTATTTAAATAAGTGTCTTTTTTCATTTTATCTTTTATTAATGGATAATGATTTTGTTCTATACTATATACGGTAGCCATTGTACTTACAAAAACTTCTCTAGCAATTAATGAAGAAAGTAAACCTATTCCTATTTTCCAATCATATCCTAATGGAGAAATCAATGGTTCTATTTTTTTTCCTATAATACCTAAATAAGAATTATTTAAGTTTTGTTGTTGTATACCTATACCAAAGTATTGATTTTTTATGGTTGTAGCAGGGCCGAGAGTACCTAAACTCCAAATTAATACACTAATTAATAATATCATTTTTCCAGTATTAAAAATAAAAGATTTAATATGAATCCATAATGATATTAATATATTATTGATCATAGGCCACTTATATGTTGGCATTTCCATGATTAGATGACTTTGATAATCTTTTTTTAACAAAATATTAAACATCATGGAAATCATTAATGAAGTGAAAAATCCTAACAAATACATAACCATTAACACAATGCCTCTTAAATGAAAAAAAAACCATTGTTTATCCGGAATAATAATAGAAATAATCAGTGAATAAACTGGTAATCTAGCTGAACAGGTAATAAAAGGAGTTGCTAATATTGTGATTAAACGTTCTCTATTGTTGTCAATATGTCTACAAGAAAGAATTGCAGGAATTGCACAAGCAAGGCTAGACATCATTGGAACTACGCTTTTACCATTTAATCCAAAAGGTCGCATTAGTCTATCCATTAAAAATATAACTCTATTTATATAGCCGGTTTCTTCCATAAGAAGAATAAAAAATAATAGAATTACAATTTGTGGAATAAAAGTAAAAATCATACTAATACCTGGTAAAATACCATGTAATATAAAATTATTGATAGGACCCGGATAAACATTGTCTAATTTTTGTTGAATAAATAAAAAACAAAATTCTAATAATTTTTTTGGTGTAGTAGCCCAAATAAAAATACTTTGAAAAATACAAAATAAAAATAAAAAAAAAATCAAATAACCCCATAATGGATGAATGAAGAAAGAGTTATCAATTTTATTTGAAAAATTTAAAATTTTTTTTATTTTATCATTAGAACAAATATGAACCGTTTGTGAAATAATATTTTCTATTTTTTCATATCTATTACAAATTTCTTTAATTTGCAATTTGTTTGAAATAATATTGTACCTATTTTTAATTTTTTTTAAATATGTATTGTGTTGTATATTTTTATTTTGGCATGCTAAATAATACCAAGCTTTATAAATATTAATTTTATAATATTTTTGAACTTTTTTAATAGCATTGAAATCTACAATTGAAGAAGAAGAATCAATAAATGTATAATCATCATTTTTATGATAATTGAAAAATTTTTTTTTTGCGTTAAAAAAATGAATTGTATCTTTTAATTGAATTAGTCCTTGTCCAGTTCTAGCATTAACTGATACTATTTCTGTTGAAATAATGTTTTTCAATTTTTGTACATTTAAGACAATCCCTTTGTTTTTGGCTTCATCAAGCATATTTAAAATCAATAAAATAGGCATGCCTAAATCTTGTATTTGTTGAAATAATAATAGACTCTTTTTTATATTTGATGCATCTGCTATGAAAAGAGTTATATCTGGATAATCTTGATCTTTTTCATTATTAAAAAAAAGATTTACAACAATTTCTTCATCTTTTGATGATGGATAAATACTATATGTTCCAGGAATATCTATAATTTGATAATATATTGTGTTATGATAAAAATATCCTATTTTTTTATCAACGGTTACACCTAAATAATTTCCAACTTTTTGATTTAATCCGGTTAATTGATTAAATAAAGATGTTTTTCCAACATTTGGATTACCAATTATAATTAATTTTTTTTGCATTAATTAATAAGTTCTACGAGAATATTATATGCTTCTTGTTTACGTAATACTAAACAAGATAAATCATAGCGAATACATAATGGATCAGAAAAAATAGATATAAAAATAATTTCAAATTTTACACCTGGTAATACTCCTAATTCTAATAATTTTATTGGAAAATTATTATTTTTATATCCTTTGATAATTCCTTTTTCTCCTTTTTTCAGTTCAGATAAATTCAAAATTATACACATTTATAATAATAAATATAAATAGAAGAACTAAATAAAATATATTTTTAATCATTAAAAAGATTTAAATTTATTGTCTTGGCTTAATTATTATATATAATGATTTATGATAGAAATATTAGTGAAAACCATACAAATGTTACTATGTCTTTCTATTTTAGTAATTATTCATGAATTAGGTCATTTTGCCTTTTCTAAAATGTTTAAAGTACATGTGGAAAAGTTTATGTTATTTTTTGATCCTTGGTTTACTATTTATAAAAAAAAAATAGGAAATACTATTTATGGAATTGGATGGTTACCTTTAGGTGGATATGTTAAAATATATGGCATGAACAGGGAGAATCAAAATCAAAAGGTAAAAATAAAACATAATAATGGTTTTTCAAATACTAAAATAGCAAATAATAATATAAAATTTTATTATAAATCTGCAATAAAAAGATTATTAATAGTATCTGGAGGAATTATTTTCAATGTTTTATTATCAATTTTGATTTTTTCTGGTTTATTATTTTTATATGGAGAAATCAAATTACCGACCAACAATCTTAAATATGGAATTGAATTTGATTCTTTAGGAAAACAAATAGGCTTTAAAAATGGAGATAAAATATTATTTATCAATGATAAAGTCATACCATATTTTAATGATATTTCAAAAGAAATTTTATTGGGAAAAGATATTACTATTGATCGTATGGGGAAAATTATTCATGTCTTATTAAAGAATGAACAAAAAAAAATGATATTTGATAAAAAAGAATTTATCATAAAACCTCGTGTTCCTCCAATAATAAATGATGTTGTTAAAAATTCGTTAGCGTATAAATGTGGACTTAAAAAAAATGATGAAATATTATCAATTAATTCAGATATAGTTTTATTTTCTGATCAAATTAAAGATATTTTATATAAAAATAAAAATAAACTTATTTCTATTTTGTTGAATAGAAAGCAACAATTAATCAAAACAACATGTTTTTTAAATAAACAAGGTATTATAGGAATTTATTTAAAAAGTTTTATAGATATGGATAATATTTTTGTTTTTGAAAAACATAAATATTCTATTTTGGGATCTATTTATCATGGTACTATACGTACATTTATGGTACTTAAAAATCAAATTTTATTTTTTAAAAATGTTTTTTACATTAAAACTAAAGCGTATAAACAACTGGGTAGTTTTTTTTCAATAGCAAAAGAACTTCCTTCTGAATGGAATTGGGAAATATTTTGGGTCTTAACAGGTACTTTATCAATTTGGTTAGCATTTGTCAATTTTTTTCCAATTCCATCATTAGATGGAGGTTATATTTTATTTATTATCCTTGAAATAATTACTAATAAAACAATTTCTGAAAAATTTATTGAAAAAAGTAATATAATTGGATTTATTATTATATCATTTATAATGTTTATAATGATTATATGGGATATTTTGAAAGTATTTTTTTATTAAAAAAAAATATTTTATTTGGAGTAATTACAATATCTAGTATAAGATCATTTTTATGGACTGATTGTATATTGTTAATAGGAGAAAACATAGAAAGACCAATTTTTAAAATATTATTACTACATAATGTAATAAATTTATCATAAAATCCTTTACCATACCCGATTCTATATCCTTTTAAATCAAATATTATTAATGGAATAAATATTACTTCAATAAAATAATTTGGAATTATAATCTTATTTATTGGTTCAATAATTCCATATTTATTTTTTGTTGTATGTTTAGCAATTTGGTAGTTAAATAAACAATTGTCAATGCATGTTGTATCAAAATTTAAAAAAGGAATTGTTACAATTTTTTTTTTTTTAAAAGAAAATTAATAATAATAAATGTATCAAGTTCATTTTGTTTTTTGATAGGCAAATAAATATGATAATAAGTATGATTCCATATAATTAATTGTTTCAATTGCATAAATATTTTATAACTGTTAAATAATATTTTTGATTTATAAAAATGTTTTCTATAAAACAAATATTTTTTTCTAATAATTTCTTTTTGATTCAAAATATCATAATATTTTATTATATATAAAATTTTGTAGTATTTGTACAATATATTTTGGATTTTCTATTGGACCAAGATGTCCAGTTGGAATTTCTTTATAACAAGTATTATAGCCTATTTTAGATTCTTCAATAAGAAGTTCTTTTTTAAGAATAGAATCATATGATCCGATAATATATAATTTTGGAAACGTAGTATTTTGTAATACATGTCTTCTATCTTTTCTAATAAACATACCTCTTATCATAGCTAAGATACAGTTAATTGGAATTGATAACGCTATTTTTGTGAGATAGTTAATTTCTTTTTTAAAAGAATGAAATTTATTAAAATTAAATAATTTTTCAATACTACGCGTAACAAATAATGAATAATTATTAATAATCATGGGAATTGAATTAATTCTATATTTTTTTTTTTCTTCAGAATCTGAGTTTGCTGTAGAATGAAGTAAGCATAATCCTAAAAATCTTTCAGGATATTTTTCGGCGAGTGCTAAAGCAACATATCCACCCATAGAATGTCCTATAAAAAATGCTTTTGTTATATTATTATTTTTTAAATATAATTCTAATGAATATGATAAATTCTCCATGGTTAAAATTTGAGGTATTTGTTTTTCTACAAAAGGAGTTTTTCCATGACCGGGAAAATCTATTAAAATTATATTATATTCTATAGAAAGAATATTCACAATTTCATTCCAAATATTCATATTTTCCATAAACCCATGCAAAAAAATTATTGTAAGTCCATTTTTATGTTTTTTATTTAATAATTTTGTATGAAACAATATAGACATATTTTTATAACTCAAAATACGTTTTTTTATTCATTAAATGGTTGTTGACTATTATAAACATTGTAAATTATAGGATGTTTTGTAGATTATTGAATAATGATTATCACAATATAAAATATCATTTTTATTGGATATATTAAAAATCAATATTATAATAAACACATTAAATGAATATATTTTGTTGTTATTTATAAACATACAGAAACAATTATCATAATAGGTATTATATTCAACTAAATACAAAAAAAATATAGTCATTGTCTGCAGCATTAGTTGTTCTTAAGCTTATCATATCCTATTGTTGTAAAATAAGCTTTATTATGACATATCTCAAGCTATGGATCGTGGTGTGGTGAATAGTGTATGGATGGTATATATAATATTATCAATCCTTCTTTTAAAAAATATTATTATCATCAATTAGGAACATATTTACTAGTATGAAAATGTTATTGCTTGCGTAATATATTTTATTATATAAAATAAAAATTAATAATAAACAAATACTTTATTAATATATTTTAAAACTAACTTAATTAAGTTAACAGGTAAATATGAATTGGTCTATACTCACTCAAAGAAAGGAAAGAAGTAATTATAATAGGAACTGGTGTAATTTAAATAGTTATTGATTTTTATTAATATAAAATACTGACTACATAATTATTAATAATAATTAAATACAAAAAACGCGATACAAGTATTATATATAGGTATATTATTAATTATACAAGTGTTATAATAATTAATTTTTTTATTGATATTTAAGCATGATTGTCAGTAAGTACGGTAGGTACGTACGCGTACGCACTAATACACAAAATTAATAAATAATTGAATACAAATTATTGTGTCTGTTATTGGTGTATTATTTCATAATTTATAGTCAGTCCTTGAACTAAAAAAACATATGATACATTAGATACAACCATTAAATAATAATTCAAAATGTGATTTTTTTATAAAAATATCAATTAATAGCAATTTTAATTTGTTCTGATATAATTTTAAATTGTTGATCGGATAATTGAATTTTGTTTTTAGAAAAATTTGCATCGCTTTCTTTATCCATTGGAATTAAATGAATATGTGCATGAGAAATTTCAAATCCCATAATAAACATTCCAATTCTATTACAAGGAATAATTTTTTTGATTCCAATAGCAACTTTTTGTGTAAACGACATAATAGATACAAATTCTTTTTCATTAAGAGAAAATATATTATCTATATTTTTTTTTGGTATGACTAAAGTATGTCCAATTTTCATTGGATAAATATCCAAAAATGCTAACTGATTAACAGTTTCAGCAACCTTATAACAAGGTATTTGATTCATAATAATTTTTGAAAATATATTATTCTTCATTCACTAAATTCTATTTTTAATATTTTATAATCCAAAATCATATTATTAGGTAATTTTATATGAGCAATTTGTCCCACTTGTTTACCTAATAAACCAGAAGATATAGGAGTATTAATTGATATTTTACCTGATTTTAAGTCAGTTTCTCCTTCTGGAACTAACGTATAAATTTGTTCTCCACCATATGTTAAATTTTTTACTATAACTGTAGATAAAATAGAAACTCTTGTTTTATTAATTTTAGATTCATCTATAATTCTTGCATTAGATAATTTTTTTTTTAATTTAGCAATATTCATTTCTAAAAAACTTTGTGCTTCTTTGATAGCATCATATTCTGCATTTTCGGAAATATCTCCTTTATCTCTAGCTTCTGCTATTTGCATAGATATTTTGGGACGTTCTATATTTTCTAATCTTTCAATTTCTTTCTGTAATTTTTTCAATCCTTTTTTAGTAATGTACTCAAATTGTTTCATAATTATTATGACTAATTAATATGCATAAAGTTAATGGATTTTATGAAAAAATTAAATAGACCATAAGATAGTATAAATCAGGTATATAAATTTAGTTTTATTCATACATCAAAGTATGATCAATTCTTAATATTTTAGCACCTAAAATTCTTAATCTTTCATCTATTTTTTCATATCCTCTATCTATTTGTTCTATATTTTTTATAATACTAGTTCCTGTAGCAGAAAGTGCGGCTATCAAAAGTGAAATTCCAGCTCTAATATCAGGGGAACTTAGTACTGATCCTTTTAAAGTAGATTGATGATTTAAGCCAATTACAGTTGCTCTATGAGGATCGCATAAGATAATTTGTGCACCCATTTCGATTAATTTATCTACAAAAAATAATCTACTTTCAAACATTTTTTGATGTATTAATACACTTCCTTTTGCTTGTGTCGCTACTACAGTTAGTATACTTAATAAATCTGGTGTTAATCCTGGCCAAGGAGAATCTGATATTGTTAATATAGAATTATTAATAAGTTTTTTAATATGATAAGAATTTTGAGCTGGTATATAAATATCGTCTTTTTTGTTTTCTAGTTTTATTCCCAATTTTTGAAATGTACTTGGAATTATTCCAAGATTTTTCCAACTAACGTTTTTAATAGTTATTTCAGATTTTGTAATAGCAGATAATCCAATCCAACTACCTATTTCGATCATATCTGGTAGAATAGTATGAGTCCCACCCCCTAATTCTTTGACGCCAATAATGTGTATTAAATTTGATCCTATACCTCTAATTTTTGACCCCATTTTATTTAATAATTTGCATAATTGTTGAATATATGGTTCACATGCAGCATTATATATTACTGTTTTACCTTTAGCTAATGTAGAAGCCATAATAATGTTAGCTGTTCCGGTAATAGAGGCTTCTTCTAATAAAACATATTTTCCTTTTAAAGAATGAGAAGTATGCAGTTTAAAATATTGATGTTCTTTAAAAAAATTAATATTACTTCCTAATAATTCAAATCCTTTTAAATGTGTATCTAGACGTCTACGACCAATTTTATCACCTCCTGGAATAGGAAAACACACAGTTTGGAATCTAGCTAATAAAGGTCCAGCAATCATTATAGATCCTCTAATTAATTTTCCTTTTTCTCTAAAATCTTGTGTATTTAAATAATCTAAATCTATTTTATTTGCCTGAAATGTATAATCTCCAACACCATTATATTCAATAGTAACTCCTAGTTCTTTTAATATTTTCATTAAACATTTTACATCTTGTATTTCTGGAATATTTTTAATTCTTAATTTTTCTGAAGTTAATAGGCTTGCACATAAGATTTGTAATGCTTCATTTTTGGATCCTTGTGGTTTGATTTTCCCTTTTAAAGAAAATCCACCTTGAATTTTAAAAATGGCCATAAATAATTATAATATTATGTTATTCTTTTTTTTTTTTTAAAAAAAAATCTATTTTTTTTGTTATTTAATAAATAAGAACATTGTAATAATGAATATGTATTATTCATTAAACATATTTTTCCATTTGAAAGTTTTTTTAAATCTTTAAAAATAATATGATCTTCTACCAAAGTTCTATTCCATCTTAAATAATTTTTTTTCATAGTATTTGCTATAGCATAAAATAATCCTTCTTGTTTTTGTTTATTTTTACATTGAATTGCTATAGGGATCATATATCTTATAATTTTTCCATAGTATCTAAAACTAGTTAAATATTTTGGATATATTACTTTTTTACAAAACATGTTAATTTTGTGTTCTGGATTTGGTTTAGGAAAAGGACTATCAATATCTAATTTAGAATTAGACATAATAAATAATTGATTCCATAATTTATGTTGATAAAATGGAATTATTTTTTTATCACCACTACCACGATAATTATTAGTATTTGATATAGTCATTAATCGAATAATACTCAATGCACAACGATTTCTTTTATTTCTATCTTGAATTTGAATAGCGTAATTAATCATTTTATGAATATTTCGTCCATATTCTGTAATAATCAATTGAAAACGACTAGTATTATATTCCATATTGATATTGAATTGAGTGAGTTTATATTAAAATTTTTTAATTTGTTTTAAATGAAATCAAATGAATTGTTTTATATGATTTTTTGACACATAAAACTGTAACTAACTATATTGTATTATTAGTATAATTTAAATATAATACATTCATTATTGTTAATAATGGAGGAACAAATATCTTGTAATTAATGTAATAATAAATACTATTAATTTATATATTATATACTATCCTATATCTTTCCAAAAAGATTGATAATATTTATAAAAGTAATTTTTTATCATTTTGCTATGAGTTAAAAAACAATTTGGATTTTGTTTAATATAATATTTTACAAGTGGAATAACTTTTTTCATTAATTCATGATCTTTAATCAGATTTGCAATTCTTAAAGAAATTTTACCACTCTGTTTAGTACCTGTTAAATCTCCACTACCTCGTAAATTTAAATCTTTTTTAGCAATTTCTAATCCATCGTTAGTTTGACACATTATTTTAATTCTATAAGAACTTTCTACATTAATTTTATTATCCGTCATCATAATACAATAACTTTGATGTGGACCACGACCTACTCTACCTCTTAATTGATGTAATTGTGATAAACCAAATGAATTGGCATTTTCAATTAACATAACTGATGCATTAGGTACATCAACTCCTACTTCTATTACCGTAGTAGAAACCATAATTTTAGTTTCTCCACGTAAAAATCTATTAATTTGTAAATTTTTTTCTTGATAACTCATTTCTCCATATAAAATTCCAATTTGATGTTTAATATTAGAAAATATTTTATTTTTTAATAGTTGATAGCCTAACATTAAACTTTTGTATTGATTATGTGATGATGTTTGTTTAATCATAGGATATACTATATATACTTGTCTTCCTATTACAAGTTGTTGTTTGATTATGTTAATTACTGTTTTTCTATTTTTATTTAAAACATGTATAGTAATAATCGGTTTTCTATTTAACGGTATGTCTTTGATAATCGATATTTTTAAATCATTATAGATTGTCATGGCTAAAGTTCTTGGAATAGGAGTAGCTGTCATAATTAGGATATGAGGTGGTTTTATATTTTTACTCCATATTTTAGATCTCTGTTCAACTCCAAATCTTTGTTGTTCATCTATTATGGCTAATCCAAGATTTTTAAATTTAATAGATTCTTGAATTAATGAATGAGTTCCTATTAAAATTGAAATTTTTCCTTTTAATATATCATTATATATATTATCTTTAGTTGATTTAGGTATAGAACTGGTTAATAATGCAATGTTAATACCAATTCCAAAAAACATTTTTTTAATAGACAAATAATGTTGTATAGCTAAAACTTCAGTTGGAACCATTAAACAAGATTGAAATCCATTATCTAATGCTAATAACATAGATAATATAGCAATTATAGTCTTTCCACATCCAACATCTCCTTGTAATAATCTATTCATTTGTTGAGGTTGTTTAAGATCATTTCTGATTTCTTTAAACACTCGTTTTTGTTCTTGTGTTAAAGAAAAAGGTAAAAAATAATTATAAAATTTTTCGAAATGATTACCTAATTTTGAAAAAGAATAACTATCTGAAATATTAGTTGTTCTTTCTGTTTTTGATAAAAGAGATAATTTTAAAAAAAATAATTCTTCAAATTTCATTCTATATCTTGCTTGTGATAAAATTTTTAATGATTGCGGAAAATGTATTTGTATTAAAGCATTTTTTCTTGTCATAAAATGATGATTTTGATGAATTAAAATTTTATCTATAATATTTAAATCATTGTTTAATTCTATTATCAATTTTTTTAACATTTTCCTGATAAAAAAATTATTGATACCATATTTGATTAATTTGTTTGGAATATAATAAATAGGATATATAGAATTATATATATAATTATTATCATTAATATATTGAAGTTCAGGATGAAAAATTTGAATTTTACCTCTAAAAACATTGATTTTACCGGATACTAAAATTAATGTATATTTTTTAATTTTTTTTTTCAAAAAATTGATGTGTTTAAACCATACTAATTCAATAAATCCTGTGTTATCTTCAAAATTTGCTATTAATATTTTTTTTTTACATTGATTATTTTTATAATTTATTTCTTCAAATTTTGTTATTTTACCAATGATTTGTATTTGAAGAGAATTAATATTGATATAAGATTTTAATTTTGATATATTTTCTAATAAAGGAGAATAAATATATTTTTTTGGATAGAAAAGTATTAAATCTTCATATGTACGTATATTTAATTCAATATTAAATAATTGATATTGATTTAAACTTATTCCTAAGTTTATTATAGATTTATCCAATACATGAAACGACATATTGTTTTTAATTTTTGTGAATCATGAAAAAATATTTAATTTTAATAATAATATTATGATGGACATTTAGCTCAGTAGGGTAAGAGCACTACTTTGACAGAGTAGAGGTCGTCGGTTCAAATCCGATAGTGTCCACTATACTATATTTATTATATTCAATTTATATATAAATTTATGATATTAATTACAACCGTAAGAGAAGGAGAATCTATTGAAAAAGCTTTAAAAAAAAGTAAAAAAAAGTTTGATAAAACAAAAGTTTTAAAAGAATTAAAAGAAAAACAACAATTTATAAAACCTTCTGAATATCGTAGAAATGAAATTTTAAGAGCTATATATAGAGAAAAAATCAAACAATTGAAAGAAGAATAAAGAAAATTAATTGAAAACAAAAAATTTATTTGGATTGGTCGGAAAGAATATATTTTATTCATTTTCAAAGAAGTTTTTTATAACCAAATTTCATAGAGAATCTATTAATGATGCTAATTATGAAATTTTTGATATTGATAATATAGAGCAAATTTCATATATTTTAAAAATACCTAATTTAAAAGGATTTAATGTCACTATTCCATATAAAACAAAAATTATTCCATTTTTACATGATATGAGTAAAGAATCAGCTCATATAGGTTCTGTAAATGTTGTAAAAATAACAAAAATTAAAAATACAAAACATCTTATTGGATATAATACTGATATCATAGGATTTGAACGGTCCTTCAAAGAAGATATAAAGAAAATCAAATGCCAAAATAATAATAATCTTAGAGCATTAATATTAGGAACTGGTGGGGTATCTTTATCAGTTTCATTTGTATTAAACAAGTTACATATTCCACATAAATTTATTTCTAGAAATAGTAATAATAATAATTATTTATTATATGAAAATATAAATAAAAAACTGTTAAATATGTACAAAATTATTATCAATTGTACTCCTATAGGAACATATCCATTAATTAAATATTGCCCAAAATTGCCATATCAATATTTAACTGATACACATTATTTATATGACTTAATTTATAATCCAACTGAAACATTATTTTTAAAACAAGGTAAAAAATATAATGCTATTACTAGAAATGGATTAAAAATGTTACATATTCAAGCCGAAGAATCATGGAAAATTTGGATGGATGATGTTGTAATAGTAAAAAACAAGCAATAAAATATAAATTACTACGTAATTATATTTTTGAACAAATTTAATAATGAAAATAAATGTCTCTAATAATTACCAAAGAATGTATTAATTGCGGTGCATGTCAATTAGAATGTCCTAATCATGCTATTTATGAAGGAGGGAAAAAATGGAGTATGTCAGAAGGGACTTCCTTAAACGAAACAAATTATTATAATCCAAAAGAACTGGATCATTATTTTATAGTTGATGAAAAATGTACAGAATGTATCGGTTTTTATAATGTTCCACAATGTGCAACTGTATGTCCGGTTAATTGTTGTATTTTAAATGAAAAAAATATAGAAACCAAAGACACTCTTATAAAAAAAAAAAAAAAATTACATAATTGAAAGAATAAACATTAATCTATCAACTACAAATAATAAATTTACTTATAAAAATTATATATGTATAGCTTGTTTCGTAAAAGTCATTAAAGCGGCTTCTTTAAGAGATTCACTAAATGTAGGATGTGGATAACAAATTCTATATAAATCTTCTGAAGTAGCTCTAAATTCCATAGCAATAGCCGCTGTCATTATGATTTCTGAAACATTAGGTCCTATCATATGAATTCCTAAAATTTCATCTGTGGATTTTTTTGATATAATTTTTACAAAACCATGCTTACAACTATCATTATCAATTATTTTTGATATTCCTAAATTTTTAAGTGGAAAAATTCCTATATTATATTCTATTTTTTCATTTTTAATTTCTGCTTCAGTTTTTCCAACGCTAGATACTTCAGGATAAGTATATATAATACTAGGTACTAAATTATAATTTAATTTATTTGGATTTTGTCCAGCTAAATATTCTACTACATATAATCCTTCTTCTTCTGCTTTATGTGCTAACATTTTACCTCCAATAACGTCACCTATAGCATAAATATTATTAACGGTATTACATTGTAAATGTTCATTTACTAAAATAAAACCTTTATTATCTTGTTTAATTCCTAATTGATTTAAATTAAGATGTTGAGTATATGGAATTCGTCCTATAGATATCAGACAATAATCTCCTATATAATTTATTTTTTTACCATTATTTTTTTTTACGACAGTAATGTATATTTCTGTATTATTTTTCAGCATTTGAATATTATCAATCAATAAAGAAGTTTCTACTTGAATAGAATTTTCTTCTAAGATTTTTTTCATTGAATCACTTAAAGAATGATCCATATTGGAAATTAATTTATCCATGGTTTCAAGAATAATAACTTGACTACCTAATCTTTGATAAATTGCACTTAATTCTATTCCAATAATTCCTCCTCCAATTACGATTAATCTTTTTGGAATTTCATGAATAGATAGTGCATTTTTAGAAAATAAAATTCTTTTATTTTTTATAAATTTAGGATGAGTTTGTGATTCTGATCCAGTAGCTATTATGCAGTATTTAAATTGTATTTCTTGATTGATATAATTATTATCTTTTTGTATTCTTTGAATAGATATTACATGTTTATTTTTAAAAGTAGCTAATCCATGATATATATCTATTTTATTTTTTTTCATTAAAAATTGTAAACCTATATTAAGATTATTAATAATATCATTTTTTTTATTCATCATTTTATTGAAATTTAAATAGATATTATCATAAGTAATTCCATATGAGTGATATTCTTTTTTAGATAAAAAAAAATATTTTGAAGAATGTAATAGATATTTAGATGGAATACATCCTACATTTAAACAAGTGCCACCTAAATGTGTATCCTTTTCTATAATAGCAGTACGAAATCCTAATTGACTAGCTCTAATAGCCGCTACATAACCGCCTGGTCCAGAGCCAATAATAACAATATCATATGAATAATTGTTCATAAAATTATTTTTTTAGTTTAGTTAATTAAATTAATAAATAAATTACATATTTAATACATATGCAAAAATTAATGGTGCAACAATAGTAGCATCTGATTCAATAATAAATTTTGGAGTATTTTTATCTAATTTTCCCCAAGTAATTTTTTCATTAGGAACTGCTCCTGAATAAGATCCATAACTAGTAGTAGAATCAGATATTTGACAAAAATATGACCAAAATGGTGTATTATGAAGTCCTAAATCTTGTGATAACATAGGAACTACACAAATAGGAAAATCACCTGAAATTCCACCACCTATTTGAAAAAATCCTATTTTATTTGTTTTAGATTCTTTTTGATACCATTTTGCTAAATACATCATATATTCTATTCCAGTTTTAATAATAGAAGATGAAAAATTTTTTTTTATACAAAAAGAAGTAAAAATATTACCTATGGTACTATCTTCCCAACCTGGCACTACCATGGGTAAATTTTTTTTAGCTGCTTCTAATACCCAACTGTCTTTTGGTGAAATATCATAAGGTTCTAATTTATGTTCTAATAATAGTTGATAAATATATTCATGTGGAAAATACTTTTTCGATTTTTGTTTAGCTCTATTCCATATATGAAAAATAGATGTTTGAAATTTTTTTAAAGCTTCTTTTTCTGGGATACAAGTATCGGTGATTCGATTAAATCCTTGTTTTAAAAATTCTTTTTCTTCAAATGGTGTTAAAGATCTATAATGTAAAATTTTTTTATAATGTGAATGTGCTATTAAATTCATAACATCTTCTTCTAAATTAGCACCAGTACAGGAAATAATATGTACTTGATTTTTTCTAATCATTTTCGCTAAAATTTTGCCTAATTCTGCAGTACTCATAGCTCCTGCTAAGGTGATCATCATTTTTCCATTATTTTGAATATGATTTTTATATGCTTTAGCTGCTTCAGATAAAGAAAGTGCATTAAAATGAAGAAAATATGTATCAATGAATGAGGTAATAGAATCTTTCATAGTTTATTTTGCTTTATTATGATTATATTAATTTCATGATAACTTATTAAAATATACATATACAGTTAAATTTCTAACAGAAAAGTAAACATAAGTTATAATTTAAATTATGATAGATTTGTATTTGTAATAGAATATTTAATTATTATTTATAATATGTTTTTATTTTATGTATGAAAATTGCGTACTTAGATAATGCAGCAACGACTCCTCTTAAAAAAGAGGTTATACAAATTATGGTAAATACTTTAAAAGACAATTATTCATTTGGAAATCCATCATCTACACAACATATTTATGGTAGAAAATCTAAATCTATCATAGAAGAGTCTAGACTTCAAATATCTAATCATCTTCATGTTTCTCCATCTGAAATTATTTTTACATCCGGGGGAACAGAATCAAATAATATTATATTAAGATCTTCAGTAATATATTTAAAAATACAATATATTTTCACATCTTCTATAGAACATGTTTCAGTATTGAAAACAATTTTAGATTTATCATATAAATATAATATATATGTTGTATATATACATATAAATCATAAGGGAATTGTAGATATCAATGATTTAGAACAAAAATTGAAAAAATATTCTTATAATAATAAGCATAAAAACATTCTTGTTAGTTTAATGCATGCTAATAATGAAATAGGTAATTTATTAGATATTGAAAATGTTGGAAATCTATGTCATAAATATAATGCATATTTTCATTCTGATACTATTCAAATGATAGGAAATTATCCAATGAATCTTCAATCTTCTCCTTTTGATTTTGCAACGGCTAGTGCTCATAAATTTTATGGTCCAAAAGGTATTGGTTTTATTTTTATTAGAAAACAACTTATCAAACAAATTAAACCATTAATAACAGGTGGATATCAAGAATATGGTATTCGTCCTGGTACAGAAAATATATATGGTATTATTGGATTATCAGAGGCATTAAATTTATCATCATATAATTTTGATAGTTATGAAAAAAAAATGAAACAGTTAAAATTATATTGTATTTCAGAATTGAAAAAAAATATTCCCAATATTGTGTTTAATGGTTTATCCGATACTGATCAAAGTATACCATCTATATTAAATATTTTTTATCCAAAAAAAGATCATTTACTTTATTTTCATTTAGATTTAATGGGAGTAGCAATTTCTAAAGGTAGTTCATGTAATTCATATAATTTAAAAGAAGTCTCACATGTTATACAATCTATTTCTGATAAAAAAAAATTAAGAACAATGACTCCAATAAGAATTTCATTTGGGTTTTTTAATGAAAAAACAGATATTGATTTATTAATAGATGCTTTTATAAAAATAAAAAATTAAATATATTTGATAGATGATTGTTCATTTTATTAGATCTTCTATAGGGAAAAAAGTAATCATGGCAATGACAGGGGTATTTCTTATGTTATTTTTATTATTACATTTAAGTATAAATATGTTTTTGTTTGATGGAGAAAAATCATTTAATAATGCAGTGTTTTTTATGAGAAATAATTTTTTTATAAAAATTTTAGAATATGTTTTAGCGTTAGGATTTATAATTCATATAATTTTTGGTATTACATTGCATATAAAAAATTCTTTATCACAAGATAGTATTGATTATTCAATGAAACAATATATTACAACATTTAGTAGTAGAAATATGATATATACAGGATTTTTAGTATTAGGATTTTTAATATTACATTTAATGAATTTTACAATTCCAATGAGATATTATCATAATAATAATAAAGACGTAATATCAGATTATAAAATAGTCACTACATTATTTAAATATCCTGTATATACATTTATATATATATTTTCTTTTTTGATTTTAGGTATTCATTTAAATCATGGATTTACATCTTCTTTTCAATCATTAGGATTATCTAATAAAAAAAATTTGTTATGGATTAAAAAACTTGGATGTTATTATGTTTGGTCTATATGTTTAGGTTTTTCTTTTATTGCGATTTGGTTTTTTTTGTTTGATTCATAATTAATTTTATGAAACAAAATTATAAACTTAATGCTCAAATTCCATCTGGTTCATTAGATGAACAATGGACAAATTATAAATCTTCTTTAGAAGTAATCTCACCTTCAAATCGTAATCATTTAGATATTATTATTGTAGGATCTGGATTAGCGGGTGCATCAGCATCTTCATCTTTAGCTGAATTAGGATACAGAGTCAAAGTTTTTTGTTATCAAGATTCTCCTAGACGAGCACATTCTGTTGCTGCTCAAGGTGGAATTAATGCTGCTAAAAATTATAAAGGAGATAATGATTCAATTTATAGATTATTTTATGATACTATTAAAGGAGGTGATTATAGATCACGTGAAGCAAATGTATATCGTTTAGCAGAACTTTCTTCAAATATTATAGATCAATGTGTTGCACAAGGTGTTCCATTTGCTAGAGATTATGCAGGATATTTAGAAAATAGATCTTTTGGAGGTACTAAAGTCTCCCGAACATTTTATGCAAAAGGACAAACAGGGCAACAATTATTACTTGCATGTTATTCAGCAATGTCTAGACAAATTGGAAAAGGTAGAATTAAAATGTATAATCGTCATGAAATGATGGATTTAGTAGTAATAGATGGTGCAGCGAGAGGTATTATTGCTAGAAATTTAGTTTCTGGAGAATTGGAAAAACATACAGCACATACAGTTATTATTGCATCTGGAGGATATAGTAATGTATTTTTTTTATCTACTAACGCAATGGGGGCTAATGCTAGTGCTATTTGGAGGGTTCATAAAAAAGGAGGTGGATTTGCCAATCCATGTTATACACAAATTCATCCTACATGTATTCCAATTCATGGTAATTTTCAATCTAAATTAACATTAATGTCTGAATCATTAAGAAATGATGGAAGAATTTGGGTTCCCAAAAATATAGAAGATGCTATTAATATAAGAACTGGTAAACAATCTCCTAAAAATATTTCAGAAAAAAATAGAGATTATTTTCTAGAAAGAAAATATCCTTCATTTGGAAATTTAGTTCCAAGAGATATTGCATCTCGTGCTGCTAAAGAAAGATGTAATGCCGGGTTTGGTATAGAAAATAATGATACAAACGAAGGTATTTTTTTAGATTTTGATCATGCTATAAATTATTATGGATTAGAAAAAAGTAATGAATTAGGGATTAACAATATTAGTACTGATACAATAAGATCTTATGGTAAACAAGTATTAGAATCAAAATATGGTAATTTATTTCATATGTATGAAACCATTACTGGAGATAATCCATACAATATACCTATGAAAATTTATCCTGCTGCTCATTATACTATGGGTGGATTATGGGTCGATTATAATCTTATGTCTACTATTAACGGATGTTATGTCATAGGTGAAGCAAATTTTTCAGATCATGGAGCTAATAGACTGGGTGCTTCTGCATTAATGCAGGGATTAGCAGATGGATACTTTATTATTCCTTATACTATATCTGATTATTTATCTAAATTTATTAACAATAAAAATGAAATATCTACTGATCATGAAGAATTTCACAAATCAGAAAAAAATGTAAGACATAAAATATTAAAAATTGTATCTAAAAAAGGAGATATTTCAGTAGATTATATTCATAAACATCTTGGACATATAATGTGGAAATATGTTGGTATGAGTAGAAATAAACCAGGATTATATAAAGCTATCACGAAAATACAAGAATTAAACCATTTTTTTTGGAAAAATATTTTTGTACCAGGAAATATTAAAGATGGTATGAATTATGAATTAGAAAAAGCTATAAGAATTGCAGATTTTTTAGAATTAAGTGAATTAATTGCTATGGATGCATTAAATAGAAATGAATCTTGCGGAAGTCATTTTAGAGAAGAATATCAAACAAAAGACGGAGAATCTATGAGAAATGATGAAAATTATAAATATGTTTCTATATGGAAATATCAAAAAGAAAAGTCAATTAAAGAAGAAATAATGTATAAAGAACATTTAATATTCAACTTTGTAAAGTTACAAACTCGTTCTTATGTATAAAAATTATATTTATGACAGCAAAACAATCTTTAAATTTTACATTAAACATATGGAGACAAAAAAATAATAAGGTAAATGGTTATTTTAAAACATATAAAATTTATAATATTTCTCCAGATAGCTCATTTTTAGAAATGTTAGATATCCTAAATAATCAAATTTTATTAGAAAAAAAAGAATTTCCAATTGCTTTTGATCATGATTGTCGTGAAGGTATTTGTGGAATGTGTTCCTTATATATTAATGGAAGAGCTCATGGACCAAACGATCTTGTAACTACTTGTCAGTTACATATGAGAAATTTTTGCAATGAGGAAACAATTTATATTGAACCTTGGAGAGCCAAAACATTTCCTATAATTAAAGATTTAATAGTAGATAGATCCTCTTTAGATAGAATTATAATGTCTGGAGGATTTATTTCAGTTGGAACATTTGGACATCCTTTAGATGGTAATTTAATTCCTATTACTCATTCTGAGGCAGATAAAGCTTTTGATGCAGCATCTTGTATTGGCTGTGGTGCATGTATTGCAACATGTAAAAATAAATCTGCAATGTTGTTTGTTGCAGCTAAAATTTCTCATTTATCATTATTACCACAAGGTAAAATAGAAAGAAAAAAAAGGGTGATCAATATGGTAAATCAAATGGATAAAGAAGGTTTTGGAGCATGTACAAATACTAGAGCATGTGAAATAGATTGTCCAAAAGGAATTTCGACTGAACATATTTCTTTTCTTAATAAAGAATATATTACATCTTGTCTATAATCAAAAAAATATGATTTATGGAATATTTAGATTTTGAACTACCTATTAAAAATGTTAAGGATCAATATATTAATTGCATTACAATAGAAAAAAATAGTGGTATTGATATGACAAATATTCGTTTACAATTGCAATTAAAATTAGAAGAAACTATTAAAAATGTACATAAAAATCTTACTCCTTGGCAGAGAGTTCAATTATCTAGACATCCAAATAGACCATATTCTTTAGATTATATATTATCTATTACAAATAATAAGTCTTTTATTGAATTACATGGAGATAGATATACTGGTGATGATAAAGCTATAATAGGAGGATTTGGAAACATAGAAGATATAACGTATATGTTTATTGGAACTCAAAAAGGTAAAAATACTAAAGATAGACAATATAGAAGATTTGGTATGCCTAATCCAGAAGGTTATAGAAAAGCATTACGTTTAATGAAATTAGCAGAAAAATTTCAAAAGCCTATTGTATCATTGATTGATACTCCTGGAGCTTATCCTGGAATTGAAGCTGAAGAAAAAGGACAAGGAGAAGCAATTGGAAAGAATATTTGCGAAATGATGTGTTTAAAAGTGCCTATAATAGTATTGATTATTGGAGAAGGTGCTAGTGGAGGAGCATTAGGAATTGGAATAGGAGATAAAATATCAATGATGGAAAATGCTTGGTTTTCTGTTATTTCTCCTGAAAGTTGTTCTACAATACTTTGGGGAGATTGGGATCATAAAGAAAATGCTGCTGAATCTTTAAAATTAACTGCTTATGATATGCAAAAATTTAATTTTATAGACGATATTATTAAAGAACCTTTAGGAGGAGCACATTTTTATCCTGATAAAGCTTATTTAACTATCAAAGAACAAATAATAAAATATTATGAAGAATTATCTTCCATAGAAATAGATACATTGATTAAAAAGAGAAAAAATAAATATATATCTATAGGATATTATGAATGATAATTAAAATGTATAAATAATATTAATAAGTTAATTTGGAATAATTCATTTATTTATTGTTAAGTATAATATACAAATATTTATTACTTTATAAATTTTAATATCATCAGTATGAATTATTCCAATTCTATTAAAAAAGGAAAAATACCACCTCAATCTATTGATTTAGAAGAAATTATTTTAGGTTCTATAATGATTGATAAACAAGGATTACATGAAATCATGAATCTTATTTTTCCTGAAGTATTTTATAAAAAAAAACATCAATATATTTTTCAATCTATTCAAGATTTATATCATAATTATAATCCAATTGATTTATATACTGTTGCTAATAAATTACGTAAAGAAGGTAAATTAAGTTGTGTAGGTGGAGAATTATATTTGATCGAATTAACACAAAAAGTTGTTTCTTCTGCTCATGTAGAATATCATAGTCGTATAATTTTACAAAAATTTTTATTACGAAAGTTAATTAATATATCTGCAAATATTATAGAACATTGTTATAATGAAGAAACTGATGTTTTTGAATTATTAGATAAAGCTGAATCTGAGTTATTTGAAATTAATCAAATTTATTTAAATAAAAAAAAATATGAAAATACACGATCATTAATTATAAAAGCAATTAATAAAATTAAAAAAATAGGCAACAATAAAACTGGATTAAGTGGAATTTCTTCAGGATTTTATCATTTAGATAAAATTACTTCTGGATTTCAAAATTCTGATTTAATTATATTAGCATCTCGACCAGGAATGGGAAAAACAACGTTTATGCTATCTATTATTAGAAATATTATTTTAGATCAACATATTCCAGTTGCAGTTTTTTCATTAGAAATGTCTTCGATACAATTGATATTAAGATTAATTTCTTCAGAAACTGGTATTTCATCAGAAAAATTAAAACAATCAAATCTTTCAGATTTAGATTGGAAATATTTATTTTATAAAACAAAAAAATTAAAAGAATCATCTTTGCTTATTGATGATACTCCATCATTATCTTTATTTAATTTTAGGGCAAAATGTCGTCATTTAATTTCTAAACATGGAATTAAATTAGTATGTTTAGATTATATGCAATTAATGGGAATTCACGATAATTCATCTAGTTTTATAATAAGAAATAGAGAACAAGAAATTTCAATTATTTCTAGAAGTTTAAAATCTATAGCAAAAGAATTAGATATTCCAATTATAGCATTATCTCAATTATCAAGAGCAGTTGAAATGAGAAGTGGAAGAAAAAGACCTATTCTTTCTGATTTGCGTGAATCAGGTTCTATTGAGCAAGATGCTGATCTTGTCTTATTTATTTATAGACCTGAATATTATGGATTTGAAACGTGGGATACATATGGAAAAGAGTCTTGTATAGGTCAGGCAGAAATTATTTTATCTAAACATAGAAATGGAGGATTAGATAAATTTCGTCTTAAATTTATTAGTCATCAATCAAAATTTATTGATTTTGAAAATAATAATGAACCATCATTATTTTCACAAAAATTCAATAATAATCATGATAAAACATTATTTATGAATAAAAATGATCTTTTTATTAATGACGATTCTATTACTAACTAATAATAATTAAATTAATTCATTGCATATTAAATTAATAATCATGAATAAAATAAATTTTTTATTTATAAACATAAAACTATAAATTATTAGATATAATAATTATTATAACAATATAATGATATCATATTTGTAATATTATTATTTTAATATAAATATAATACGTATAAATTAAATCATCAATTTTTATTAATAAAAATATTGTATATTTTTGTATATATCAAAGTACAATGATTTTTGACACTTATAACAACTTTATCTGGAATAAGAGGAACATTAGGAGGAAAAATTAATAACAATTTTACTCTTATAGAAATTATGCAATTTATAGCAGCATATGCTACATGGTTAAAAACAAAACAAAAAAATAAATTGTGTATTATTTTAGGCAGAGATGGTAGAATAACATCCATATTATTTAATCAATTTATTATTATTCTTTTCATAAATTTTGGAATTAAAATTATTGATATTGGATTAACTACTACTCCTACTGTTGGTTTTGCTATTGTCAATGAACAAGTAGACGGTGGCGTAATATTAACCGCTAGTCATAATCCACAGAATTGGAATGGTTTAAAATTTTTTAATTCTAATGGAGAATTTTTATCTTTAAAAGATTTTAATAAAATTTCTTTAATAGTAAAAAAAAAATATATAAATTTTGTACCATGTGAAAAATGGAGTCATTGTGTATATGATAAAAATTATATTTATAAACATATACAGTCTATTTTATCTTTACCATTAGTAGATAAACATCTAATTAGAAAATATAAATTTAAAATTGTAGTAGATGGAATTAATTCAACTGGTGGTATAGCTGTTCCAATGTTATTAGATGAACTGGGAGTACAAGTGATAAAAATACATTGTACTCCTAATGGAATATTTCAACATGATCCTGAACCTATAAAAAAAAATTTGAAACATATTTGTAAAATGGTTCCAAATATGCATGCTGATTTAGGTATTTCTGTTGATCCAGATGTTGATCGAGCAGTATTTATTTGTGAAAATGGTAAATTTTTTGGTGAAGAATATACATTGGTATCAATTGCTGATTATGTCTTACAACATACATTAGGTCCAGTAGTTTCTACTTTATCTTCTTCTCAAGTTTTAAAAGATTTATCTTTTATGAAAGGTGTTCCTTATTATTCCACTCCAGTTGGAGAAATTAATGTAATTCAAAAAATGAAAAAAGTTCATGCGGTTATTGGTGGAGAAGGAAATGGTGGAATTATTTATCCACCATTTAGGTATGGAAGAGATGCATTATTAGGAATATCATTATTTTTAACTTATATAGCTAAATTATCTAAAATATCATTAACTAAATTAAAAAAAAGATATCCTCATTATTATATGTATAAGAAAAAAATTAAATTGTATGATAATACAAATATTATTCAACTTTTAGATAAAATTAAAAAAATATATATAGGACATAATATGAATTTTAAAGATGGATTGAAAATTAATTTTTGTTCAACTAAAGAATGGATTCATATAAGACAATCTCATACTGAAAATTTAATAAGAATATATATAGAAAGTCCTTATCAAAAAAGACTATATTATTTATATAAACAAATTTTACAAGAAATTAAATAATAATATTATTATGTCAATTAATTTTTATATAAAACATTTATTTCAACAAAATATAATAAAAAAAATACCTTATTTTAATTCTGGATATACTATTACTGTTTTTTTTGAAATTAAAGAAGGACATAAAATAAGACTTCAAAATTTTAAAGGAATTGTAATTAAAAAACAAGGAAAAGGTTATACAAAAACATTTACTGTTAGAAAAATAAGTGGTTCTATAGGTATAGAAAGAATATTTTATGTTTTTCAACCAAATATTAAAGAAATCCAAATTCATCAAAAAGGTAAGGTAAGAAGATCAAAAATTTATTATATGAGATCACGTAAAGGTAAAAAAATAAAAATAATATCAAATAATATAAAAAAAAAGTGAAGAGATAAGAAAATAATTATTTAACTTACACTACCTTCACTAACTAAAATAATAAATTCAATACTACTATTTTTTTTCATTTTCTTTATTTTCTGAATCTGTTGTTATTATTTTATCTTTTTCATTTTTATTTGATCCAGAATTTGTAACACTTTCATCAGATTTTGATGATTCTTCATCAATAGGATTAGATGGTGAAGTTGGAGTACCATTGGTATTCTCATTATTTGTTGTAGTATTAACTGCTTTATCTTCCTCAGTTGTTGTAGGAGGATTTTCATTTTTAGATTTATTACAGCTACTTACAAATAAAGATAATACGAAACAAATTGTAATAATAGTAATTCTTAATTTTTTCATCATAATTAATAATATTGTATTAAAATTATTTAATATTCACAACAAATTTATATAAAAATTTGAAATGAAAAAATATATATAAAAAAAATATAAAAATATTTTATAATTGACAAAAATAATACATACAAATATTGAAACTTAAATTTTATTTAATATATGATTAATAAAATATTAAAAACAGCTTTAACTTTTGATGATGTTCTTATAGTTCCATCTTATTCTTCCATTCTTCCATCAAAAGTATCTTTAAAAACTTATTTAACATCAGATATAATAATGAATATTCCTATTATCAGTGCGGCAATGGATACTGTGACTGAATCATCTTTAGCTATTTCAATAGCTAGAGAAGGAGGATTAGGTATTATTCATAAAAATATGAATATACAAAATCAATCTAAAGAAGTTTTTTTAGTTAAAAGAAGTGAAAGTGGAATTATAGATAATCCTATTACTTTATCACGATATTCTACATTATATGATGCTCAATTATTAATGAAAAAACATAATATTTCTGGATTTCCAGTTGTTGAAAATGATAATACATTAATAGGAATAATTACTAAAAGAGATATAAAATATAGAGTAGATATTAATTCTTTGGTAGAAGATGTAATGACAAAAGAACAATTAGTAGTATCTCATCAAAATATTACTTTAGAAAAAGCTAAAAAAATATTATTAACAGAAAAAGTAGAAAAACTACCACTTGTAGATAAAATGAATAAATTAGTTGGATTAGTTACTATTAAAGATATTGATAATATAATAAAATATCCAAATGCATGTAAAGATTCTAAAGGACGTTTAAGAGTAGGAGCAGCAATAGGAATAGAAAAAAATTCTTTAGAACGAATAGATAATTTAGTAAAAGAAAATGTAGATATTATATCTATTGATTCAGCACATGGACATTCTATAAGTGTATTAAATTTAATTAAAAAAATTAAAAATAATTTTCCAAATATTGTTTTAATTGCTGGAAATATAGTTACTATGGAAGGTGCTAAAGATATTATTGATGCTGGAGCAAATATTTTAAAAGTTGGTATTGGTTCTGGATCTATTTGTACTACAAGAGTTATTTCTGGGGTAGGCATGCCTCAAATTACTGCTATACTTGATGTATGTAAATATGCAAAAGAAAAAAATGTTAATGTAATTTCAGATGGTGGAATACGATATTCTGGAGATATTGTAAAAGCTATTGCTGCTGGAGCGAACTCAGTTATGATTGGTAGTCTATTTGCTGGTACTGATGAAGCACCTGGTGAAGAAATTATATATCAAGGAAGAAAATTTAAAACTTATGTTGGTATGGGATCAATAATTGCAATGAATAGAGGTAGTAAAGATAGATATTTAAATTTTAATGAAAAATATATTCCAGAAGGAATTGAAGCTAGAGTACCTTATAGAGGAAAAATAAAAGATATAATTTATCAAATTTGTGGTGGATTACGTTCTGGTATGGGATATTGTGGAGTTTCTACTATTCAAGAATTAATTAACAAAGGAAAATTTGTAACTATTACTAATTCTGGATTAAAAGAAAATCATCCACATAGTGTAAGTATAACTAAAGAATCTCCAAATTATTTTAATTCTAAAAGTACCCAGGACGGGATTTGAACCCGTACGATCAATAATGATCACAGGATTTTAAGTCCTGTGTGTCTACCTATTCCACCACCTGGGTTTTTTTATTAAGTAAGCGAGAAACGGGATTTGAACCCGCGACCCCGACCTTGGCAAGGTCGTACTCTACCAACTGAGCTATTCTCGCAAATTATTATTAAATAAATTTATGATTTGTTTAATTTTAAAATATGCTATGTCTGTTGTTAAATTATTAATATTTTGTATGTCTATTGAATGTAAACAATATATTATTTTTTTTAATAACAATAAACATTTTTTTTGATTTATATGATAAGTAAAATTATTATTTGTAGTTTGAATCAAATTTTTTGTTATTATAAATTGCTTTAGTAATATATTAGCTTTAACAATTATTGATACAGGCATACCAGAAATTTTTGCTACGTAAATTCCAAAACTATGTTCAGATCCTCCAGATATTAATTTGCGCATAAAAATAATATTATTACGATTTTTTTTTACAGCAATATGAAAAACTTTTATTCTTGATAAAACATTATTCATGTTATTTAATTCATGATAATGTGTTGCAAATAATGTTAGAGGTTTAAAATTATTTTTGTGTAAAAATTCAATAATTGCCCATGCTATGGAAATTCCATCATAAGTACTAGTTCCTCGTCCAATTTCATCTAAAATAATAAAACTTCTTTGAGAAATATTATTTAATATATTTGCTGTTTCATTCATTTCTACCATAAATGTAGATTCACCTAAAGAAATATTATCAGATGCACCTACTCTACTAAATAAACTATCTATTAATCCAATGTCGGCTTGTTCTGCAGGAATAAAACTTCCAATATGTGCCATTAATATCATAATAGCAGTTTGTCGTAAAATAGCAGATTTACCTGACATATTAGGACCAGTGATAATAAGAATTTGTTGTTTTTCTTTATCTAATATTATATCATTTGGTATATAATATATTTTTGATTGAAATTGTTGTTCAATTACTGGATGTCTTCCTTGTTTGATAAATAATTTAAAAGAATGATTAATATTTGGTTTTATATAATTATTATCTAATGCAGATTTAGAAAAAGAACATAAAACATCTAATTTAGATATTAATTTTGCATTAGCTTGTAAAGGTTTAATATCTGCTGTCATTTTTTTAATTATTTTATAATAAATTTCTTTTTCTATAAAATGTATTTTTTGTTCTGCATTTAAAATATTAATTTCAAAATTTTTTAATTTTTCTGTTGTATATCTTTTAACATTAATTAATGTTTGTTTTAATATCCAAGAAGATGGAATTTTATGTTTTTTGGTAGATTTAATTTCAAAATAAAATCCAAAAATATTATTATATCCTATTTTTAAATTTGAAATTCCTGTATTTAATTTTTCTATTTTACATAATTCATGTAAATGTTGTTTATGATATAAATATGTAGATCGTAAATTGTCTAATTTTTTAGACACCCCATTAGCTATTACATTTCCTTTATCTATATTATGTGGTGGATCAGGTTGAATAAGATTTACAATATTTTTAGATATAAATTCAATATTTTTTAATGAAGAAATAATTTTAAATAAAAAATTATTTTCATTTATATTATATGATAATATTTTTTTTTGTATTTCAATAATATAAATAATAGATTTATGTAATGTTAAGATTTCTCGTGGAGATATTTTCCCTATAGATATTTTAGATATCATTCTTTCTATATCATAAATATTTTTTAATTTTAGTCTAATAAAATCTAATAATGATTTATTTAAACACAATTCATTAACAGCATTTTGACGTTTTTGGATATCTATAATATTTTTTAATGGAAAAGATATCCAATGTTTTAATAATCTACTACCCATAGGTGTTAATGTTTGATCAATGATATCTAATAAAGATATTCCTTGTTTATTTTGACTATGAAAAATTTCTAAACTTTTAAAAGTAAAATCATCAATCCACATATGATTTTCTTTTTGAATTTTTTTTATATGAGTAATATGATGTAATTGTGTATATTTATTATTATATAAATAATTTAATATTGATCCAGAAGCGATTATTCCTAACTTCATTTTTTCTATTCCAAATCCTTTTAATGAATTAGTTTGAAAATGATGTATTAATTTTTCATAAGATAATGAATAATCAAACATCCAATTTTCTATAGGATATGTATAATAATTATTTTTTAATAATTCTTGATATAATGTTTTATGTGTTTTTTGAAAAATAATTTCATTAGGTTTAAAATGTTCTAAATATTGTAAAATATTTACTTGTGTATCTTCTGTTATAAAAAATTCTCCAGTAGAAATATCTATAAAACTTAATCCAACATCTTGATTATTTGAAAATATAGATGCTAAAAAATTATTTGATTTAGTATTTAAGATATTTTCATCGATTATAACACCAGGTGTGATTAATTGTGTAACACCTCTTTTAACTATATTTTTTCCTTTTTTTATATCTAATTGATCACAAATTGCTACACGATATCCAGATTGTATTAATTTTGGTAAAAAGGATGATAATGAATGGCATGGAAATCCAGCAAATTGAATATGACTTTTTGATCGTTTTGTTAAAACAATATTTAATACTTTCGAGCAAATAATTGCATCTTTTCCAAAAATTTCATAAAAATCTCCTACCTGAAATAATAAAATACTATCTGGATATTTATATTTTATATCATTATATTGCTCCATTAATGGAGTTTCGTTTTTTTTTATTAAAAATTTATTGTTTTTATTATTCATATATAAAATGGAGATTATTTTGTATAATATAAATAGATTATTTTCTTACTTATGAATATAAAATTTAAAGAATATAATGGTTTGGATTTAAACCAAATTTCATCAGAAATATTGTTTTTTTGGGAAAAAAATAATATTCTTCAAAAAAGGTTTCAATATAACAAATTTAATACTCATAATAGAAATGATTTTTATGTTGTATATGAAGGTCCTCCATCTATGAATGGAGATCCAGGAATACATCATTTTATAGCAAGAACAATTAAAGATATTTTTTGTAGATATTATACATTAAAAGGTAAAAAAATTATTATCAATCCTGGATGGGATACACATGGATTACCAATTGAATTAAGTGTAGAAAAAACATTAGGAATTAATAAAGATCATATAGGTAAAAAAATTAGTATCGAAAAATATAATAATACTTGTAAATCTTTAGTAAATAAATCAATAAAAAACTGGATTCAGTTTACAAATAAAATAGGATATTGGTTAAATTATCAAAATACATTTATAACTTATAATACAAAATATATAGAAACTATTTGGTGGTTAATTAAAGAATTATATAATAAACATTTTATATATAGAGGAATTACTATTCAGCCATATTCACCAGCTGCTGGAACTGGATTAAGTTATCATGAATTAAATTTTCCAGGTGTATATAAACAAATTACAGATATTACTCCGATTGTTAAATTTCAATCTAAAAAAGAATTTTTACCAAAGATAATTAATCCAAATATATTAGGAAATATATATTTTTTATCATGGACTACAACTCCATGGACATTACCTTCTAATATTGCGTTAGCTATTAAATCTGATATATCTTATTTATTAGTTGCTATATATAATCAAAATTTACAAATAGAAAATATTATTTTTGCTGAAAATGTAATTAATAATATTTTACCTATTGAAAAATATTATAAAGTTGATAATTATATTAATTTTAATAAATTATCAATTATAAAAAATAAAAAAATTCCTTATTGTATTTTATATAAAATGCAAGGAAAAAATTTAATTGGATCTAAATATGAACAATTATTTTCATGGGTTCCTCCTTTTCCTTATTCAAAAAATCAACATGCTTTTCAAGTTATAGATGGATATAATGTAGTAAATATCAATGAAGGAACTGGAATTATTCATATTGCTCCAACATTTGGAATAGATGATTTTGAATTATCTATTAAACATGATTTACCTTCTATATTAGTATTAAATAAAAAAAATATACCAGTTCCATTAGTTGATTTAAAAGGAAAATTTTTAGATATATGTCCTACAATATTTAGTGGACAATATATAAAACAAGAATTTAATAAAAACTATGATATTTTAGAGCAAAAAACAAACAAGTTCTTTTCAGTAGATGAAGAAATTATTACTCTTCTTAAAACAAGAAATCAATTATTTAGAGTAAAAAAATATACTCATAGTTATCCACATTGTTGGAGAACTAATAAGCCAATTATTTATTATCCTTTAGATTCTTGGTTTTTACGAACTAATAAAATTAAAAATGAATTAATTAATTTAAATAAAAATATTAATTGGGTTCCAAAATATATTGGAAAAAAACGTTTTGAAACTTGGTTAAATAATGTAAAAGATTGGAATTTATCACGTTCTAGATATTGGGGAACACCTATGCCCATTTGGAGAACTAAAGATGGAAAAGAACAAATAGTTATTGGATCAATACAAGAATTATATCTAGAAATAGAAAAATCTATTAAGTATGGATTTATGAAAACAAATGTATTACATAAGTTTATTCCAGGTGATATGAGTAATGAAAATTATGCCAATATAAATTTGCATAAACCATTTGTAGATAATATAATTTTAGTATCTAAAAATGGATTACCTATGACTAGAGATTCAGAATTAATAGATGTTTGGTTTGATTCTGGTGCAATGCCATATGCACAATATCATTATCCATTTGAAAATAAACAATTAATAGATAATAATATTGTATTTCCAGCAGATTTTATTTCAGAGGGAACAGATCAAATACGAGGATGGTTTTTTACATTACATACTATTGGTAGTTTACTATTTAATTCTATTACATACAAAACTGTATTATCGACTGGATTAATATTAGATGCAAAAGGTAAAAAAATGTCAAAAAGTAAAGCTAATACTATTAATCCTTTTCATTTAATTGATGAATATAGTGCAGATGCAATACGTTGGTATATGATATTTAGTTCTGAACCTTGGGATAATTTAAAATTTAATAAAGAAGAACTTAATATAGTAATTAATAAATTTTTTGGCACACTATATAATATTTATTCATTTTTTGCAATTTATGCAAATATTGATGGATTTAAATTTTGTAAAAAAAATAATATTTTAAAATATGATAATGATGAAGATAATGGTTATAAAGAATTAGATTTATGGATTATTTCTGAATTACATTCAATGATTAAAATGGTAGATTATTATTATTCTCAATATAATCCTACTAAAGTTGTACGTATTATTTTTTCATTTGTTGTAAATAAATTAAGTAATTGGTATATACGAATATGTAGAAGAAGATTTTGGAAGAATAATTATACATCCACTAAAATTACAGCATATCAAATACTTTATAATAGTTTAATGACTATTGCAAAATTAATCTCACCAATTATACCTTTTTTTTCTGAAAAAATTTTTTTAGATCTAAATTCTGTTACAAAAGAAAATAATGTTGAAAGTGTTCATATGAGTAAGTTCCCAACTTGGATAAATCATTTAATAAATACAAAATTAGAAAAAAAAATGATTCTTATTCAGAGTATTACTAATTTAGTTTTTTCATTAAGAAAAAAAAATAATATTAAAATAAGGCAACCATTAGAACGTATTATTATTTCAATAAAAAAACAAAAAAATATAATTTTTTTAACACATTATGAAAAAATTTTTAAAATGGAAATTAATGTCAAACATGTTGACATAGTTGATAATATTTATCAAAAATATTCTAATATAATAAAGAAAAAAATTGATCCATCTTATAATTCTTTGGGACCTAAATTTGGAAAAAACACTCCAAATATAGTTAATTTAATTAAAAAATTCAGTTTACAAGATATTAATAAATTGGAAAAAAACAAAAAATATACTATATGTTTAAAAGGAAAAAATATTGTATTATCTATTGAAGATGTTAAAATAACTCATCAATGTATACAAAATTGGGATATTTTATCTAATGAAAACTTTACTGTAGCATTAGATTTAAATATTTCTAATTCATTATTAGAAGAAGGAATTATAAGAGATCTAATAAGAAATATTCAAAAATTAAGAAAAAATAATAATTGTATAGTTACTGAAAAAATATTATTAACAATATATATAAATAATACAAAATTAATATTAATTATAAATAAATATAAACATTATATCTGTAAAGAAACTTTATCAAATCAATTATTAATGGTAAACAAAAATAAAATCAATATAAAAGATATAGTAAATGATATTAGTATTGAAAAAGAATTAGTATATATAAAAATTACAAAAATATAAAATACTTAACATTTTTAACATTGTGAAAAAAATTATGTTTAGTATTAGTATTTTTTCTATTTTCATAGATCAATGTTTAAAAATTTATGTTAAAACTCATTTCATTCCTGGTACTGGTATTTCTATTTTTTCTTTTTTTTGGATTCTATTTGTAGAAAATCCTGGTATGGCTTATGGAATATCTATTTTACCAGGATTTTATGGTAAATTATGTTTAAGTATATTACGTTTAGTATTTATTATAATAATATTATATTGTATTTTATTATTTTATAATAAATATCAAAATAAATATTTAAATTATTTAATTGTACCTTTAATTTTAATTTGTTCAGGATCTATTGGAAATTTTTTTGATAGTGCTTTATATGGACTGTTATTTAAAACTGGTACTGTTTATAATAAAGTAATTAACAAATGGATTACATACTCAGAAATTTCTAAATTTAATAATTTAATTATTTATAATAATCAAGGATATGCTCCATTAATGAATGGATGTGTAGTAGATATATTTTATCTACCAATAGTTAATATTTATATTCCTTATTATATTCCTATTTTTGGAGGATATCATATACAATTTTTTCAATTTATTTTTAATTTTGCTGATATTTTAATCACATTAGGAATATTTTTATTATTTTTTTTTAGAAAAAAAATAATAAAAATAGAATTATATTAAAAATTATTATTTTTTTGAGATTTATAAAAATCTCTATAGATTTGTGAATACCTGATTCTTTATTAGTCGTAATTCATTATTACACACTAGCCGGTGTAGCTCAGTTGGTCAGAGCACGTGATTTGTAATCTCGGGGGCGTGGGTTCGAATCCCTCTACCGGCTTTGTTCAAAATAATTATTATATAAAATTATATTGATAATAAAATAAAAAGAAAAGAAACAATTGAATTGAATTAAAGTATTAAATTAATTATAAATATAAATATAAAAGGGGAGATACTCAAGTTTGGTTAACGAGGACAGACTGTAAATCTGTTGGCAGTGCCTTCGCAGGTTCGAATCCTGCTCTCCCCATATTATACACATGCGGAAGTAGCTCAGTTGGTTAGAGCATCAGCCTTCCAAGTTGAAAGTCGCGGGTTCAAATCCCGTCTTCCGCTCTTTGATTATTATTATGGCCAATGTAGCTCAGTAGTAGAGCACTTCCTTGGTAAGGAAGAGGTCACGGGTTCAAATCCCGCCATTGGCTTATTCTTTAATTAATTGATCATGGTAAAAAAAAAATTTAAAAGAGATAAACCACATTTAAATATAGGAACTACTGGTCATGTAGATCATGGAAAAACTACTTTAACTGCAGCTATTACAAAAGTATTATCACAAGCAGGATTAGCTGAAGAAAAAAGTTTTGATGCAATTGATAATGCACCTGAAGAAAAAGAAAGAGGAATTACTATAAATACCTCTCATGTAGAATATGAAACTATTAAACGTCATTATGCACATGTTGATTGTCCTGGTCATGCAGATTATATTAAAAATATGATTACTGGAGCAGCTCAAATGGATGGAGCCATTTTAGTTGTTGCAGCAACAGATGGTCCTATGCCACAAACTAGAGAACATATTTTATTAGCACGTCAAGTAGGAGTACCTAAAATTGTTGTTTTTATAAATAAAGTTGATCAAGTAGCAGATACTGAATTATTAGAACTTGTTGAAATGGAAATCAGAGAATTACTTACAAAATATGAATATGATGGAGAAAATATTCCTATTGTACAAGGATCTGCATTGGGTGCATTAAATGGAGAAGAAAAATGGATTGAAAAAATAAAAGATTTAATGAATGTATTAGATGAATATATTCCCAATCCTATTCGTGAAATAGATAAATCATTTTTAATGTCTGTAGAAGATGTATTTACAATTACAGGTAGGGGAACTGTTGCAACTGGTAGAATAGAAAGTGGAATCATTAATACTGGAAATATAGTTGAAATTATTGGATTTAGTGACAAAAAATTAACATCTACTGTGACTGGTGTTGAAATGTTTCGCAAAATTTTGGATAGAGGACAAGCTGGAGATAATGTTGGATTATTATTACGTGGAATAGAAAAAAAGGATATTAAACGTGGAATGGTAATTTCATCACCTGGTATAGTAAAACCTTATAAAAATTTTAAGGCTAAAGTATATGTTTTAACAAAAGAAGAAGGAGGTAGACATACACCATTTCATAATAAATATAGACCTCAATTTTATTTACGAACTACAGATGTAACTGGAGAAATTAAATTATCAGATGGAGTAGAAATGGTAATGCCTGGAGATAATATCTTAATAGAAGTAAATTTAAATCAACCAGTAGCATTAAGTGAAAATTTACGTTTTGCGATTAGAGAAGGTGGAAAAACTATTGGAGCAGGACAAGTAGTGTCAATTATTAATTAAATTACATATCAAGAAATATAAATAGACAACACTATTTAATACTATTGAATAAACATATTAAACATATTACTCTTAAACGGATGTAGCTTAGATAGGTAGAGCATCGGTCTCCAAAACCGAAGGTCGTAAGTTCGATTCTTACCATCCGTGCAAAAAAATATTGTTTATTTGTGAAAAAAACGTATTATTTGATAGAAGTGTGTAATGAATTATTTTATAATATAACATGGACTAATTGGAACAATTTAAAACAAACTACATTATTAGTATTTTTTGTTTCAATATTACTATCCATATGTTTATATGGAGTAGATCAAATTTTTATTTTTTTTATAAAAAAATTTTTTCTTTTGAAAATAAAAAATAATTAAATAAAATGGGACCTTTAGAAAGAAAATGGTATGTTTTAAAAACGATTAGTGGACAAGAAAATAAAGTAAAATCATATATAGAACATGAAATAAAAAATAATGGATTTAAAGAATATATAGGAAAAATATTAGTACCTATTGAAAAAGTTATTCATATGAGAAAAGGTAAAAAAATTCATAGAGAAAAAGTTCATTATCCAGGATATGTTATGATAGAAGCATTTCTTGCACTCAAAACAATTCATGCTATCAAAAATGTTCCTGGAGTAATTAATTTTTTAAGTGATAAAAAAGGTGGAAAAGCAATACCTATGAGAAAAGAAGAAGTTGATAAAATATTAGGAACTAATACAGATAAATTATCTAATAAATATATAAATATTAATTTACCTTTTTTAATTGGAGAAACTATTAAAGTAATAGATGGTCCTTTTAGTGGATTTAATGGTACCATTGAAAAAATAAATCAAGAAAAAAGAAAATTAGAATTATCTGTTTTAATTTTTGGTAGAAAAACACCATTAGAATTAAATTTTACACAAATAGAAAAAATTTTATGATATATCATGAATCTTTGACATTGATCAAAACCATAAAAATTCAAAAAATCTATGGTGGACAAGCAAATCCAGCTCCTCCTATTGGTCCAATGTTAGGTAGTTCAGGAGTCAATATTATGGAATTTTGTAAACAATATAATCATAAAACTAAAGGATTGAAAGGACTACTATGCCCAGTTATTATTAATATTTATAAAAATAAATCTTTTTCTTTTATAATTAAACAACCTCCAGTATCTATTCAATTACTAAATTTAATAAATAAAAAAAAAGGATCAAAGGAATCAAATCGTGAAAAAATAGGAACAATAAATATGAATCAAATTAAAACGATTGCTAATAATAAAATAAAAGATATGAATTGTTATTCTATAAAATCAGCTATGTCTATGATTATTGGAACTGCGAAATCTTTAGGTATTGATATTATTTGAATAAAATAATAATGAATGAAATGATAACAAAAAAATTTACAAAAAATCAAAAAAAATATTTAAATAAAATCGAAAAGAAAGCATATTCTTTAGAAGAAGCAATATCTATAATCAAAATGATTTCTTTTGTCAAATTTGATTCTTCTGTAGATGTTGCTATTCGGTTAAAAATTAATAAACGTTTTAAAAATCAAATTTTAAGAGGAATTATAAAATTTCCACATGGATTAGGAAAAAATATTAGTATTTTAGCTTTAGTTCCTAAAGAACAAGAAATAGAAGTTAAACAATCTGGTGCAGATTATGTTGGATTAGAATATATTAATAAAATTAAATCTGGGTGGCTCAATGTAGATGTAATTATAGCAATTCCATCTATTATGAACCAATTATTAGATGTAGGAAAAATATTAGGACCAAAAGGTTTAATGCCCAATCCTAAATTAGAAACTGTAACTAAAGATCCATCTAAATCTATAAAAGAAATTAAATGTGGAAAAAGATCATTTAAATCAGATCGTTATGGTATTGTGCATTCTTCTATTGGAAAAATTTCTTTTTCTTCTAATTATTTATTAAATAATGCCAATGAACTATTTCAACAGGTCATACATAATTGTAAAGAAAGTATAAGTGGATTTGATGGTATTAATAAAATTTATATATCATCTACTATGAGTAATAGTATTTTAATAAATTTAAACAGTTTAGTTTTAAAAAAACATAATGAAAAAGGAACAAAAAATTAAATATATTTTAAATTTACATTCATTATTAGATAATAATAATTCCATTTATATAATGGATATATCAGGATTAAATGCTAATCAAATTATGAATTTAAGAAAACAATTTAATACCATTAATGTAAAAATGACAGTAGTAAAGAATACTCTTTTAAACAAAGCATTACAAAAAAATAAAAAATTTTTACCATTTAGTCCATTATTAAAAGGAAATACATCTATTTTATGTTCTAATTTAGGAAATATACCCTCTAAAATTATCAAAAAATTTCATGTTGATGAAAAATTAGAAAAACCTTATTTAAAAGGTGCATATGTAGAGGAAAATTTTTATTATGGAAATAAAGATTTAGATATATTAATTCATGTAAAGTCCAAAAAAGATTTAATTTTAGATATTATTCAATCAATTAAATATCCAATCAAACAGATTTTATTATCTTTAGGTAAAAATCAATTATTTATAATTTTTGATTCATTGAAAAATAACTTACAAATTGAATAATAAGATGATAAAAAAATTAGCAGAACAATTAGTAAATTTAACAGTCAAAGAAGTTAATGAATTAGCGATATTATTAAAAACAGAATACGGCATTGAACCTAGTACTATTCATTCATTAAACAATACATCTACTCTACCTGCTGACAAAATAGCAAATAATATTGATCAACAAGAAGAAAAAAATGTTTTTGATTTAGTTTTAAAATCTTTAGGAAATTCTAAATTATCTTTAGTTAAATTAGTCAAAGAAATTACTGGTAAAGGATTAAAAGAATCTAAAGATATAGTAGATAATGTTCCACAAATAATTAAAAAATCTGTAGATAAAAAAGAAGCAGAAATAATTAAAAAAAAATTTGAAGATATAGGATCAGATATTGAATTAAAATAAATTTCAATAATGTATAAACTATTTTTAATTAGAAATTTAAATTACTGTTAATACAGGTGAATACAGAAAAAAATTCAGATAGAATTTCTTTTGCTACAGTAGAAAAAAATGTAGATTATCCTGATTTTTTGGATATTCAAATACAATCATTTAAAGAATTTTTTCAAATTGATACAAAACCAAAAAATAGAAAAAATGAAGGGTTATTTAAAGCATTTCATGAAATTTTTCCAATTTCAGATGCTAGAAATTCTTTTGTTTTAGAATTTAAAGGTTATACTATCGATTCCCCAAGATATTCAATAGAAGAATGTCTTGAAAGAGGATTAACATATAGTATTCCTTTAAGAGCAAAATTAAAATTATATTGCACAGATCCTGAACACGAAGATTTTGAAACTGTATATCAGGATGTATATCTTGGAACATATCCATATATGACACCATCAGGATCATTTATTTTTAATGGATCAGAACGTGTAATTGTCTCTCAACTTCATCGTTCTCCTGGGGTATTTTTTAGTCAATCTCATCATTCTAATGGAACTAAATTATATTCAGCGAGGATTATACCATTTAAAGGTTCTTGGATTGAATTTGCTACAGACATTAATAATGTTATGTATGCATATATTGATAGAAAGAAAAAATTACCAATGACTACTTTACTTCGGTCTATTGGATATGAAAGAGATAAAGATATATTAGAAATCTTTAATTTAGCAGAAGAAATAATAATAGAAAAAATTAATATCAATAATTTATTAGATAGAGTATTAGCCGCTAGAATATTAAATATTTGGCATGAAGATTTGGTAGATGAAGAAACTGGAGAAGTCATTTCTTTAGAAAAGAATGAAATATTAATTGAAAGAGATACTATTATAGAAAAAAAACATATTAATATTATTTATCAACATGATGTAAAAACTATTTTATTACATAAAAAATATGGAAAAAATAAAGATTATTCTATTATTTATAATACGTTACAAAAAGATCCTACTAATTCTGAAAAAGAAGCAGTAGAATATATTTATAAACAATTAAGAAATTCTGATCCACCAGATGAAGAAACTGCTAGAAGTGTTATAGATAAATTATTTTTTTCTGATACTAGATATAGTTTAGGACCAGTTGGAAGATATCGTTTAAATAAACGTCTTGGATTAAATATTAATCACTCTTCTTTAGTTTTAACTAAAGAAGATATTATTGCTATTGTTGAACATTTAAATGCTTTATCAAATTCAAAAAGAGAGGTTGATGATATAGATCATTTATCTAATAGACGTGTTAGAACTGTTGGTGAACAATTATATACACAATTTAGTATTGGATTAGCTAGAATGGCTAGAACAATTCGAGAAAGAATGAATGTACGTGATAATGAAGTTTTTATGCCAGTAGATTTGATTAATTCTAAAACTTTATCTTCTGTAATTAATACTTTTTTTGGTACAAATCAATTATCTCAATTTATGGATCAAACAAATCCATTATCTGAAATTACTCATAAACGACGATTATCAGCGTTAGGTCCAGGGGGCTTATCTAGAGAAAGAGCAGGATTTGAAGTGAGAGATGTAAATTATTCTCATTATGGAAGATTATGTCCAATAGAAACTCCAGAAGGTCCAAATATTGGATTAATATCTTCACTTGCTGTTTTTGCAAAAATCAATCAAATGGGATTTGTTGAAACTCCTTATAGATTAGCAAATGATGGCAAAGTAAATATGCAATCAATAAAATATTTTAGTGCAGAAGAAGAAGAAGGAAAAATTATAGCTCAAGCAAATGCTATAGATCAATATGGTAATTTTATATCTAATAGAATAATAGCTAGAAAAGATGGAGATTTTCCTATAGTAATTCCTAATGAAGTTAATTATATCGATTTAACACCAAATCAAATTGCGTCTATTTCAGCCTCTTTAATACCTTTTTTAGAACATGATGATGCCAATAGAGCATTAATGGGATCTAATATGATGAGACAAGCAGTTCCATTATTAAAACCAGAAACTCCTATTGTGGGAACTGGATTAGAAAAACAAGTTGCTAAAGATTCAAGAATTTTAATTCATGCAGAATATGATGGATATGTCTATTATGTTGATGCAAAACAAATTATTATTTATCAAAAAAAACAGAAAATAGAAGAATTAGTTAGTTTTGATTCAACTATGAAAAAATATGATTTAATTAAATTTAGAAAAACTAATCAAAATACTTGTATTAATTTAAAACCTATTGTTAAAAAAGGCATGATAGTGAAGAAAGGACAAATTTTATGTGAAGGATATGCTACAGAAAACGGGGAATTAGCGTTAGGTCGAAATTTAAAAGCTGCATTTATTCCTTGTAATGGATATAATTTTGAAGATGCTGTTTTAATTTCTGAAAAAGTAGTTAACGAAGATTGGTTTACATCAATTCATATTGATGAATATTCTTTGGATGTTAGGGATACAAAATTAGGAATGGAAGAATTAACAAATGATATTCCTAATGTTAGTGAAGATGCTACAAAAGATTTAGATGATAATGGTATTATAAGAATTGGAGCTGAGGTAAAACCAGGAGATATTTTAATAGGTAAAATTACTCCTAAAGGAGAATCTGATCCGACACCTGAAGAAAAATTATTAAGAGCTATTTTTGGAGATAAAGCAGGAAATGTCAAAGATGCTTCTTTAAGAGCAGAACCATCATTATTTGGAGTAGTTATTGATACCAAATTATTTACCAGAAGTATAAAAAATAAAAAATCTAGAATTCTAGATAAAATAAAGATAGATAAAATAGAAAAAGAATATAATAAACAACTTATTGAATTAAAAAATAAATTATTAACTAAATTATTATCTATACTAAATGGTAAACTTTCTAAAACAATTTATAATGATGATAATAAAAAAGAAATTATAAAATCAGGTACTAAATTTACTATGAAATTATTAAATAGTATACAAGATTATTTAATAATTAATCATGATAATTGGACTAATGATATAAACACTAATAATTTAATTTCTGAAATATTACATAATTATGAAATTGCAATGAAACATGCATATAATATTTTACAACATAAAAAATTTTCAATTTCCGTAGGAGATGAACTTCCATCTGGAATTATTAAAATGGCTAAAGTATATATAGCCAAAAAAAGAAAATTAAAAGTAGGAGATAAGATGGCTGGAAGACATGGTAATAAAGGTGTAGTGGCACGTATTTTACGTGAAGAAGATATGCCATTTTTAGAGGATGGTACTCCTGTAGATATAGTATTAAATCCTTTAGGTGTACCTTCTAGAATGAATATAGGACAAATATATGAAACTGTGTTAGGTTTAGCAGGATATAAATTAAATGTTAAATTTTCTACACCTATATTTGATGGAGCTACTATTGATAATATTACAGAATTTACAAATAAAGCCAATATTCCTAAATTTGGAACTACTTATTTATTTGATGGAGGTACTGGAGAACGTTTTGATCAACCTGCTACAGTTGGTGTAATATATATGTTAAAATTAGGACATATGGTAGATGATAAAATGCATGCACGATCAATTGGACCTTATTCATTAATTACTCAACAACCTTTAGGTGGAAAATCTCAATTTGGAGGACAAAGATTTGGAGAAATGGAAGTGTGGGCATTGGAAGCATTTGGTGCTTCTAATATTTTACGTGAAATATTAACAGTCAAATCAGATGATGTTGTAGGTAGAGCAAAAACTTATGAATCGATAGTTAAAGGTGATCCTATGCCTGATCCTAATAATCCAGAATCATTTAATGTGTTATGTTATGAATTAAAAGGATTAGGATTAGATATTCATTTAGAAGAATAAAAAACATTAAAATAAAATGAATAATAAAAACAATCATAAGTTTAATAAAATTACTATTAGACTGTCATCACCAGAATCTATTTTAAAAGAATCACATGGAGAAGTATTAAAACCAGAAACTATTAATTATCGAACACATAAACCAGAAAGAGATGGTCTTTTTTGTGAAAGAATTTTTGGTTCTGTAAAAGATTACGAATGTGCTTGTGGAAAATATAAAAGAATTAGATATAAAGGAATTGTTTGTGATCGATGTGGAGTAGAAGTATCTGAAAAAAAAGTTAGAAGAGAGAGAATGGGTCATATAAGTTTAGTTGTACCAGTAGTACATATATGGTCTTTTAGAACATCTCCTAATAAAATAGGCTATTTATTAGGATTATCTTCTAAAAAATTGGAAATGATTATTTATTATGAACGTTATGTAGTGTTACAAAGTGGAATAGCAGTTGATGAACATAATAATCCATTAAAATATGGTACTTTTTTAACTGAAGAAGAATATTTAAATATTTTAAATACAATTTCAAAAGAAAATCAATATGTAGAAGATACAAATAAAGATAAGTTTATTGCTAAAATGGGAGCAGAATGTATAGAAGACATGTTAAATCGTATTGATTTAGATACTTTATCATTAAATTTAAAAAATTCAGCTAATAATGATACTTCTAAACAAAGAAGACTTGAAGCTTTAAAACGCTTACAAGTAGTAGAATCTTTTAAAGAAGGTAAAAAAAATGGAGGTAATGTGTCTTGGATGATTATTCATGTTTTATCTGTTATTCCACCTGAATTAAGACCTTTAGTCCCATTAGATGGTGGTCGTTATGCAGCTTCTGATATGACTGATTTATATCGTCGTGTATTAATTAGAAATAATAGATTAAAAAGATTAATCGAAATTAAAGCTCCTGAGGTAATATTGAGAAATGAAAAAAGAATGCTTCAAGAAGCAGTAGATTCTCTATTTGATAATTCAAGAAAAATGTCTGCAGTTAAATCTGAAGCTAATCGACCTTTAAAATCATTATCAGATTCTTTAAAAGGAAAACAAGGGAGATTCAGACAAAATCTTCTTGGAAAAAGAGTGGATTATTCTGCACGATCTGTAATTGTTGTTGGCCCTAATTTAAAATTACATGAATGTGGTATTCCAAAAGATATGGCAGCTGAATTATATAAACCTTTTATTATTAGAAAATTAATTGAACGAGGAGTAGTCAAAACTGTTAAATCTGCAAAAAAACTTATAGATAAAAGAGATCCTATGATCTGGGATATTCTAGAAAATGTATTAAAAGGTCATCCAATATTATTAAATAGAGCACCAACGTTACATAGATTAGGAATTCAAGCTTTTCAACCAAAATTAATAGAGGGAAAAGCAATTCAATTACATCCTTTAGTGTGTTCTGCTTTTAATGCAGATTTTGATGGAGATCAGATGGCAGTTCATTTACCATTATCTTTTGGTGCAATTTTAGAAGCCAAAATTTTAATGTTAGCTTCTCATAATATTTTAAATCCTGCTAATGGTGACCCAATAACGGTCCCATCTCAAGACATGGTATTGGGTTTATATTATATGACTAAAGAATTACAGTATGATAATAAAACAATGGTAAAAGGAGAAGGAATGACATTTTATTCTCCAGAAGAAGTAGAAATCGCGTATAATCAAAAAATTATTGATTTACATGCAATTATTAAAGTAAAAGTTAATATTAGAAATACAGATAATACGTTTGTTAATAAATTAATAAAAACAACTGTAGGTAGAGTATTATTTAATCAAGTAGTTCCTAAAGAAGTAGGATTTATTAATCAATCGCTTACAAAAAAAACTTTGAGAGAAATCATAAGACAAATTTTATATTTAACAAATGTACCTATAACAACCAAATTTCTAGATAATATTAAAGAATTAGGATTTTATAATGCTTTTAAAGGTGGATTATCTTTTGGATTAGGTGATATTATTATTCCAAGTGATAAAAATCATATGGTATTAGATGCTATTCAGCAAGTTGATAATGTAAAAAATAATTATAATATGGGATTAATTACTAATAATGAAAGATATAATCAAGTCATTGATATATGGACAAATACTAATTTAATGCTGACAGAACAAGTAATGAAATATATGCGTGAAGATAGATGTGGATTTAATCCTGTGTATATGATGTTAGATTCTGGTGCTCGAGGATCTAAAGAACAAATTAGACAACTTTCTGGAATGCGAGGTTTAATGGCAAAACCTCAAAAAACAGGATCATCAGGAGGAGAAATTATTGAAAATCCTATTTTATCTAATTTTAGAGAAGGGCTTTCGATTTTAGAATATTTTATTTCTACTCATGGTGCTAGAAAAGGATTAGCAGATACTGCTTTAAAAACTGCTGATGCTGGATATTTAACAAGAAGATTAGTAGATGCAGCACAAGATGTAATTATTAAAATAGAAGATTGTAATACTTTAAGAGGATTAAAAATGACTTCTTTAAAAAAAAATGAAGAAGTAGTAGAATCTTTATTTAATCGAATTTTAGGCAGAATATCATTAAATAATATTTATTATATTAAAACAAATAAAATAATTATTTCATCTGGAAACATGATTGATGAGTCAATTGCATATATTATAGAACAATCTGGAATTAATTCAGTATATGTTCGATCACCATTGACTTGTGAAGCCAAAATGGGACTGTGTTCTAAATGTTATGGAAGAAATTTATCTACTGGAAAATTAGTTAAAAAAGGAGAAGCAGTTGGTGTTATTGCAGCACAATCTATAGGAGAACCTGGTACTCAATTAACTTTGAGAACTTTTCATGTTGGAGGAACAGCTGGTAATATTTCCGAATCATCCACAATAAAAGCTAATTATGATGGTATTATCGAATTTGAGGATTTAACAACTGTAAAAACTAATTATGGTAAAAAAAGAGAAATTGTTGTTTCTCGTACAACGGAAATGAAACTTATTAATCACAAAAAATATTCTAATTCTGTCTTAATGGTGAAAAATATTCCTTATGGAGCTACTTTATATGTTCAACATAAAGATAAATTAAAAAAAGGTGATCTAATATGTAGATGGGATTTATATAATGCAGTAATTATTGCAGAATATTCTGGTAAAATTATTTATCAACATTTAGAACAAGGTGTAACTTTTCAAGTTGAAAAAGATGATCAAACTGGATTTCAAGAAAAAGTAATTACAGAAGTCAGAAATAAAAATTTAATTCCTACATTAAAAATTATTAATGATAATAATGAAGAATTAAAAATATATAATTTACCAGTAGGATCCCATTTAATGGTTAAAGATAATGAATTTATAGAAGCAGGTACCATTTTAGTCAAAGTTCCAAGAAAAACTGCTAAATCTGGTGATATTACTGGTGGGTTGCCACGTTTATCTGAATTATTTGAAGCTAGAAATCCTTCTAATCCTGCAGTAGTTTCAGAAATCGATGGAATAGTAAGTCATGGAAAAGTGAAAAGAGGAAATAGAGAAATTATTGTAGAATCTAAAAATGGAGAAATTAAAAAATATCTAGTCAAATTATCTAATCAATTATTAGTTCAGGAAAATGATTATGTTAAAGCAGGTATGCCTTTATCAGATGGAGCAGTAACTCCAAATGATATTTTGAATATAAGAGGACCTATAGCAGTTCAAAAATATTTAATTAATGAAATACAAGAAGTATATCGTTTACAAGGCGTAAAAATAAATGATAAACATTTTGAAATAATTATTCTTCAAATGATGAGAAAAGTGGAAGTTATCGATGTTGGAGATACTAAATTTTTAGAAGGTAGTATTGAATATAAAGATGATTTTTTAGAGGAAAATTATAAAATATCTCAAATGTTAGTTGTCGTAAATTCAGGTCATTCTGAAAATTTTAAAGTAGGAGATATTATTAGTTATCGTAAATTTAGAAATGAAAATGTTGTATTAAAATATAAAAATAAAAAATTATTAATTACTCGTCAAGCAATTCCTGCTATTGCTAAACCTATATTACAAGGTATTACTAAAGCAGCTTTACAAACTAAATCTTTTATATCAGCTGCTTCTTTTCAAGAAACTACCAAAGTATTAAGTGAAGCTGCAATAAGTAGTAAAACAGATAATTTAAATGGATTAAAAGAAAATGTTATTGTTGGTCATAAAATTCCTGCTGGAACTGGAATAAAGGATTATGAAAATATTTCTTTTGAAATTTCATCATCATAATTTTTTATTATTAATTTTTTTTAAATTTTTTTTTAAAGGAAAAGTTTGATTAAAAATTAATTTATTATTTTCATAAACTACGTAAAAATAACCAATTCTTTGAAATTGAAAATGTTCTCCTATTTTAGCATTTTTTAATATTGGTTCTGCATAAGCAATAATTTTTTCTATTGATTGATTATTAATATTGGTTTGATCAAATAAATTAGCATATTTATTATTTAATTGAAACAGTTTATGATAAATATATGTTTCTATAGTAATAGAATGAGCAATAGATACCCAATGTAAAGTACTTTTTATTTTATTAGTATATTTATTATTATTCATAGTTCCAGATTTACTTTGTGGATCATATAAACAATGTATTTCTATAATATTTCCAATTTTATCTTTAATTACTGAATGAGCTTTTATAATATAAGCATTTTTTAATCTAACATATTGATTAATTGAAAGACGAAAAAAATTATTTGTTTTTTGTTCTAAAAAATCATTTTTTTCTATATATATAAATTTGGAAAAAGGAATTTTTCTGAATCCAAATTCTATATTGTCTGGATGATTTTGTGAATATAACCATTCTGTATGATTATCTGGATAATTATCTATAATTAATTTAATAGGATTGAAAATTACCATTACTCTATAAGCAATTTGTTTTAAATTTTCTCTAACTTTTAGTTCTAAAAGAGATATATTTATGACATTATTTCTTTTTGTCACTCCTATATCTTGAATAAATTTTTTAATACCTACTGCAGTATATCCTTTTCTACGTAATCCTGAAATAGTATATATTCTTGGATCATTCCAAGAATTAATGATTTGTTTATCAATTAATTTTTGTATTTCTCTTTTACTAGTAATAGCATTTTGTAAATTTAATCTTGAAAATTCTATTTGTTTAGGTTTGATTTTTTGTTGTTTATCAACAATTTGATCTAAATACCAATTATATAAAGGACGTCTATTTTCAAATTCTGATGAACATAAAGAATGAGATATTTGTTCTATATAATCACATTGTCCATGAGTCCAATCATAAGTAGGATAAATACACCATGTATTTTTGGTACGAAAATGTTTTTTTTTTAATATTCTATACATAATTGGATCCCTCATATTCATATTAGAAGAACTCATATCAATTTTAGCTCTCAAGACACAAGTTCCTTCTTTAAAACATCCATTTTTCATTTTTTCAAAAAGATATAAGTTTTCTTCTACACATCTATTTCTGAATATGCTATTAATTCCTTTTTCAATAGGATTTTTTCTTTGAATTTGAATCATATATTGAGTTTGATTATCAACATATGCTTTATCATTTTTAATCAACATTCTTGCTAATTCATATAATATTTGAAAATAATCTGATGCATAACATTCTTTATCCCATTTAAATCCTAAAAATATTATATCATTTTTAATAAATTCTACATACTTATGTCCATCATATAAATTAGGATTTGTATCATCAAATCTCAGATTTACTGGAGCTTGATATTTTTGTCCTAAATAAAAATTTAAATAAATAGCTTTGACATGTCCTAAATGAAGTGCACCATTTGGTTCTGGAGGAAATCGAAATTTAAGATTATGTATAGGAAATCCTTTTTGAATATCGTCCTCTATTATTTTTTCAATAAAATTCAAATTATTAATATAAGGTTTTGTTTAAAAAGCGTAAATTTAGTGATTTTTTATAAAAAAAAATTATAAATAGTGAATTATACTGAAACTATTAAATGGATATTGGATCGTTTTTATTCATTTCAAAAAAAAGAAAAAAATTATTATCAAACTGGATTAGAAAGAATTAATTATTTTTGTTCTTATTTAGGACATCCACAAAATGCTTTTAAAAGCATTCATATAGCAGGAACAAATGGTAAAGGATCTACTGCACATATGTTATATTCTATACTTCAAGAAGAAAAATATAATATTGGATTATTTACTTCTCCTCACTTAATAAATTTTAGAGAAAGAATTTTTTGTAATGGAAAATTAATTGATAAAAATTTTATTATAGAATTTATTAATCAAAATAAAAAAATTATAGAACAAAAAAATATTTCATTTTTTGAACTCAATACTTGTTTAGCTTTTGAATATTTTAAAAATCAAAAAGTATTTATGGCAATTATAGAAACTGGTTTAGGTGGGCGTTTAGATTCAACAAATATAATTATTCCAGAAATTTCTGTTATTACAAATGTTAGTAAAGATCATACAAAAATTTTAGGAAATAGTTTATCACAAATTGCGTTGGAAAAAGCTGGAATTATTAAAAATAATATATCAGTTATTATTGGATTTTGTAAAAATTATATTAAACATATTTTTTTACAAGAAGCATTGAAGAAAAATGCTCCAATTTATTTTGTAAAAAAACAAAAAGATATTTCAATGTATTCAATTCCATGTGAATCAATTTATCAAAATTATAACAAACAACTTGTATTAAAAATTGTGGAATTATTAATAAATAAAAAAAATATTATTATTTCTAATCAATCTATAAAAAATGGTTTTATCAAAATTAATAAAAATACTAATTTTCAAGGTCGTTGGCAAATTTTACAGTTAAATCCTAAAATTATTTGTGATATAGCACATAATGAAGAAGGGATAAAAATAATTAATCAACAATTAAAAAAAGAATTTTATAATAAATTACATTTAGTGTTAGGATTTGTCAAAGATAAAAATGTTAAAAAAATATTACAATATTTTCCTTCTGATGCATTTTATTATTTTTGTCAACCAAATATAGATAGAAAATTATCTATTCAAAATTTACAAGATTTAGTTAAAATAAAAAATAATCAATATGTACAATTTTTTTATTCTGTGAAAGATGCATTTATAAATGCTAAATATAAATCTAATAAAGAAGATTTAATTTTAATTAGTGGCAGTACTTTTACAGTTTCAGAAATTTTATTAAATTTTTTCATGTCAAAATAATTTTGTGATTTTTTTTATGTATTATTGTGATTGGGTAATTAGCTCAGTTTGGTTTAGAGCATCTGTTTTACAAGCAGGAGGTCACTGGTTCGAATCCAGTATTACCCATTTTATTTATAATAAAAAATAATATTTTTTTTTTATCTTTTGGACTAAACCAAGTTATATCAGGATCTTTTTTATACCATGTTAGTTGTTTTTTTGCATATTGTCTTGTATGCGTTTTAATTTCATCAATAGTATGATATATATTTACTGTTTCTTTTGAGAAAAACTTAAATATTTCTTTATATCCAATAGTATTTAAGCTGTTTAAATGTCTATATTCGTAATAATTTTTTGCTTCATTTAATAATCCCATTTTCATCATATCATCTACTCTATTATTAATGTTAGAATATATTTGTTCTTTTGGTAATATTAAACCTATTTTGATGGTAATAAAATTTCTTTTTTGTTTTTTTTGACTAAAAAAAAATGATGGTGAATGTTGAGTCGATTTGATAATTTCTAAATATCTCATTAAACGAAATGGATTTTGAATATCTAATGTTTGAGGAATTTTATGTATATATTTTTTAATTTCTTTTTGTAAAAATAAAATACCATGTTTTTTAAAATTAAATCTTAATTCATTTCTGATATGTTTATTAATTTTTGGAATTTGAGACAAACCAACAGTGACAGCTTTTTCGTATAAACTAGATCCACCAACCATAATTAAAATGGAATATGTAAGAAATAAGTTATGTAATTTATTTATTGCATCTTGTTCAAATAATTTAGCATTATAATCATCATGTATAGATAAATGTCCAATAAAATGATGTTGAATAGAATTTAAAATTTGTTTATTAGGAACACATGTGCCTATTTTTAATTCTTTATAAAATTGTCTAGAATCACAAGATAAAATTTGAGTGTTGAATTTTTTTGCTAAGAAAAGAGATACTTGTGTTTTTCCAACACTAGTTGGACCTAGGATAACAACTAAAATATTATATTTCACATTTTAATTGAAGAAAATTTAGATAATTTATAAAACATCCAATAATCTGCTAAAACTAATGCTGTCATAGCTTCTACAATTGGAATAGCTCTAGGTAAAACACAAGGATCATGTCTACCTTTACCTTGCATAACTACTATATTTCCATTTATATCAATAGTTTTTTGTGTTTTCATAATGGTAGCAACTGGTTTCAAAGCTATTTTAAAATATATATCCATACCATTTGATATTCCTCCTTGTATTCCACCAGAAAAATTAGTTTTAGTACTTGCATCTTTATTAAATAAATCATTATGTTTTGATCCTGTTAATGTAGATCCAAAAAATCCACTTCCATATTCAAATCCTTTGACTGCATTAATTGATAACATAGCTTTTGCTAATTCTGCATGTAATTTATCAAAAACTGGTTCTCCTAACCCTATTGGAACATTTTTAATAATACAAGTAATAGTTCCTCCTATAGAATCTCCATTTTTTTTGATTTCTTTAATTTTTGATATCATTTTATGTGCAATATCTATATCAGGACATCTAATAGGTGTTTTTTCTATATTTTCAAAATTAAGATCACTATAAGATTTATCTACAGATATTTGTCCAACAGAAGAAACGTAAGATATAATTTTTATTTTGTTTATTAATTGTTTTGCAACTGAACCTGCCACAACTCTACATATAGTTTCTCTAGCGGATGATCTGCCACCTCCTCTATAATCTCTTATTCCATATTTTTTTGCATAAGTTAAATCAGAATGTGAAGGACGATATAAATTTTTAATATGTTCATAATCTTTAGATTTTTGATTGTTATTATAAATAATAAATCCAATTGGAGTACCAGTAGTTATGTCGTTAAAAATACCAGATAAAAAAATTACTTGATCTGATTCTTGTCTAGAAGTAACAATAGATGACTGACCAGGTTTTCTTCTATTAAGTTGTTCTTGAATAGAATTTATATTCAGTTTTAATCCTGATGGACATCCATCAATAATTCCACCTAATGCTTTTCCATGACTTTCTCCAAAAGTCGTGATTTTAAATAATTTACCAAATGTATTTCCAGACATGAAATAAAAATTTATAATTAAATAACATAACAACTAGATTAGTTGTTTACTTTTTTTGTTTATCTAAATAATGTGTACACTTTTTTTTAATTTTTACTGCAGATGATGATTTATATAATATTGCTGTCTTATAATCTTTAGAATTTTTATAAATATAAAATAATCGACTAAATTCTAACCAAAAAAAACGTTTTATTAATTCTTCTTTATTGAATGATACTAATTTATTTTCTATTTTTGGTAAAAAAATTTTTAATAATTTATTATCAATAGATACATTTTTTACTTTATCTATAAAATTTAGTAATTGTTTTTCGCATATTTCTTTATCAGTAGGAATTGTAATTCTTTGAAAACTTGTTCCAATTTTTTTTTCAAATTCTTTTAAATAACGAGTTTCTTTATTAGTATGAAGAATGCATATTGAAATACCAGAATTTCCAGCTCGTCCAGTTCTTCCACTTCTATGAACATAAAGTTTACTTTCATTTGGAATATTATAGTTTATTACATGAGTTATATCTTGAACATCTAATCCACGAGATGCAACATCAGTTGCTACAAGTAATTGTAAAGTTTTATTTCGAAATCTAGTCATTACTGATTCTCTTTGAAATTGAGTTAAATCACCGTATAATGCATCAGCATTATATCCATCTTTAATTAAAGAATTAGCAATTTCTTTAGTTTTTTTCCTAGTTTGACAAAAAATAATTCCATATATATTTGGATTAACATCCATTATTTTTTTTAAAGTATAATATTTATTATTTGTTTTATTTACTACGTAATAAATATGTTTTACATCATTAGATCCAATGTTTTTTTCCCCTATAATAATTTCAATAGGATTTATAAGATAATTTTTTGCAATAAGATTAATATGGGTAGACATTGTAGCAGAAAATAGTAAACTTTGTCTTTTTTTCGGTAATTTTTGAATAATAGTATCTAATTCTTCTTTAAACCCCATATTTAACATTTCATCTGCTTCATCTAAAATAAGATATTTTATATTGTATAAAGATAATTTACGTCTTCTAATTAAATCATTAATTCTTCCTGGAGTTCCAACAATAATATGTACATCTTTTTTAAGATAAATAATTTGTTTATGAATATTGATTCCTCCATATAAAGGAATAATTTGTATAGCGATATATTTTGCTAAACTACGTAAATCACTAGTTATTTGAAGACATAATTCTCTAGTTGGACATAAAATTAAAGTTTGTGGATGATAAATATTTAATTTGATTTTTTGTATAATTGGAATTCCAAAAGCTGCAGTTTTTCCAGTACCAGTTTGTGATAATGCAATCAAATCTTTGTCATATTTTAATATATATGGAATTACTTCTTGCTGAATTTTAGTAGGATGAATAAATCCTAAATCGGCTAAAGCTCGTAAAATATTTTTGTTTAACAAAAAATTATCAAATGTTTTCATAATAAAGAACGAATAGAAATATTAGTCATATAATCCATAATTATTTTATTATAATATTCAACACCAAATATAGATATTTAATGATTATTAATAGTATTTAAAAGTTTTTTTGTAAGATTTATAAATCTAATCATTAATAAAATTGAGGATACGATGACACCTATACCTAATCCTATCCAAACACCTATAACACCAATTTTTAATTTAATAGATAAAATATATCCTATTGGTAAAGCTAATATCCAATAAGCAAATAAACTAATATATAATGGAATATATACGTCTTGTAATCCTCGTAATATACCCATAAAAATGCTTTGTATTCCATCAAATAATTGCACAATACTGGCAATAATCATTATATTGTGTACAATCAATGCTACTTCTTTATCATTTTTAATATACCATAATGCTATATCATCTCTTAATAAAATAAATAAGATACTGCAAATAGAAAGAAATATGGTCCCCATAAATATTACAGACCATCCTATTATTCTTAAATCATAATAATTTTTTAATGCTAATTGATTCCCTACTCTTACTGTTCCAGGAATAGAAAAACAAGTATTTAAAATAAAAGTAGAAGATACTAGACTAATGACTATTTGATGTGCAGCTAATTCTTTTATTCCACATTTTCCAGAAATAAAAGAAGAAATTGAAAAGGCGCTCATTTCCAATAACATATAAATCCCAGAAGGAATTCCAATTTTGAATATTTTTTTTAAATATTTCTTTTCTACATCAAAATATTTATAAGTATGAAAATAATTTTTTGTTTTTTTATGTTGTGTTAATATAAGAAAAATATTTATTGACATAATAACACGAGATATTACAGTAGAATATCCCACGCCTAAAAATCCTAATTTAGGAATAAAATAATATCCATTGATAAATGAAAAATTTAAAATTATATTTATAAAAGTGGATATACAAGTACTAATTAAAATAGGACTAGAAATAGATAATCCTTCTGAAAATTTACGAAACATTTCAAAAATCATCCAAGGAATAAAGGATAAAGCTATAATCTTTAAAAAAGATATAGTTGGTTCTAAAATTTCTTTAGGTTGACCTAAATAGGGTAGAATTAATAATATAAAAAAATGTATGAATACATACATTATAATAGATAATATAAAATTTATGATTAATCCATGATAAAAAATTTTAGCACCATCTTCATAATCATTTTTAGCATCTGACGATGCTATTAATGAAGACACTCCAGAAGATATTCCAAATCCAAAAATAATAAAAATAAAAAATATTGAATTAGCTAAAGAAATTGAAGCTAATGCTTTTTTACCAAAAAAGCCAATTATTATATTATCAGATATACCAATAATAATTATGCCTAATTGAGTAAAAAATATAGGTATAGCTAATAATAAATTTTTTTTTAGATGATGTATATATAATCTTATGAAATTATGTGTTTTTTTAATCAAAAATACTAAACCTTTATAAAAGGTAATTTAACTATTTTAATAGGAATATTACGGTTATTTATATAAATAAAATAATTTATTGAATTAGATGTGATAAAATTAATATTTTCTATAAATCCTAATCCTATTCCTTTTTTTAACATTGGAGAATAACATCCAGAAGTTACTGTTCCAATTGTAATATTATTATTATTTTTTAAAATATGTCCATTTCTTGGAATGAAACCTTTTTTCTCATTATTAATAAGAAAAGCTATCAATCTTTTATGTTGACCTTCAGTTTGTTGTTTTTTTAATAAATCTCTAGATATAAATTGTTTATTAAATTTTGTTATCCAAGATAATCCTGCTTCTATGGGTGTAATCTTTTCTGATAATTCGTTTCCATATAATCTATATCCCATTTCTAATCTTAGTGAATCTCTAGATGATAATCCACATGGATGAATATTAAATCTATGTCCTATATCTAATATTTCATTCCAAATAAAATTAGAATACTGATTTGGTATATAAATTTCAAATCCTACAGCCCCGGTATATCCTGTTCTGGATATTAATATGTTTTTTATTCCTGCTAATGAACCTATTTGAAAATGATAAAATGGCATTTGATCTAAAGAAATATTAGTAATCTTTTGAATAGTATTTATAGATTTTGGTCCTTGTATAGATATAATAGAATATTTATCAGTAATATCTAAAAGAGATATATTATTTAAATTATATAATTTAATATGATAATTAATCCATTTTTTATTTTTTTCTGTATTAATAGCATTAACGATTAATAATAATTTATTGTCTGAAATTTGATAAATTATTAAATCATCTATAATTCCTCCTTGATAATTAATTATACAAGAATATTGTGCTTGATAAGATTTAATTAGTAATATATTATTTGTTGTTAAATATTGAATAAAACGTTTAACGTTATTACCTTGTAAAATAATTTTCCCCATATGACTAATATCAAATATGCCTACTGCATGTCTCACGGCAAGATGTTCTTTAATAGACGAAATATATTGCTGTGGCATATGATATCCAGAAAAAATAATCATATTTGCTTTTAATTTAATGTGATTATTGTATAATATAGTTTTTTTCATATTTCATCATATTATATAGTTCATAATTTTGTAAATTCATATTTTAGTATATATATTTCTTCTTAATCGTAAAATTTAATATTTAATTGATTTAAATAATTATTAATAATAATTTTAAACCAAATAGTATAAGAATTAGGATAGATATTAATATCTTTAAGTAAATCATTTAAATATATCCATTTCCAAGTATCTACTTCATTGGTATTAATAATTGGAGATTCAGAATAATATCCAACAAATACATAATCTAATTCATTTTCTATTAAACCATTCTTAAAGAATTTATAATAAGTAAAATAAAATTTATTTTCTAAATAACAATCAAACCCCATTTCTTCTATTAAACATCTATGAGCAGCTGTTAAAATAGATTCATTTTGTATTGGATGACTACAACAAGTATTAGTCCATAATAAAGAAGAATGATATTTATTATAAGATCTTTTTTGTAACATAAACATTTTTTGTATTGGATGAAAAATAAAAATCGAAACTGCTTGATGAAATAATCCTTTTATATGAATTATATTTTTTTCTTCAAAGCCAATAATTTGTTTATTTGTTCCTAATACAGGAATAAATATTTTATTGTTCATTTTTTTGATTAATTAATTTTTTAATTTGTAATCATTATTAAATATTGTAAATTTAATTAAGGTTGATTTATTGTTTATTACAAACTAATTATAATTGTATTATGGAAATTAATGCAAAAAATAAAAATAATTTATTATTTTATTTAAATAGTTTAAATACAAAAAATACTTTAATGCATTTTTTACAAATTAAATATATTAATATAGATCATGATTCATTAATAGGTAAAATGATTATTGATAAACAAAAAACGTTTTTTCAACCTGAAGGATTTATTCATGGAGGTATTATTACTTCTTTAGCTGAAAGTATTGGAAGTACTTTATCATTGATATATGTGAATAAAATCTTATTTAATGTATTTAATATAGAAATTGCTGTTAATCATATTAAACATATTAAAACTGGCATTTTATTTGCGAAAGCTAAAATGATTCATACAGGAAAAACTCTACATTTTATCAATGTAAAAATTTTTAATAATGATAATAATATTATTAGTTTTTGTAAAATGACAAATATAATTATTTCAAAAAATATTGAATATAATAATAATGAATGATAGAAATTAAAATACAAGATTTATATAAAAAAATTATTAAACATTACTCTTCTAAAAAAAGATTTGTTTTATTTAAAAGACCAAATGAAAATAAAATTTATTTTTATTCTTCTACAAACAAGAATGTTGGTTCAATAAATCAAGACAATTTTTTTTTAATAAGTAGTTTTAATCAAACATCAATTATTAAAATATATACAAAACAAATTTTTTTTATAAACATTGAAAATAATAATAATAAGAATAATAATAAGAATAATAAGAATAATAATAAGAATGATTTTTGTTTACTCAAACATTCCTATAAATATAATAAATTAATTGCACAAGCAATTAAACTTATAAATATTGGATTGTTAAATAAAATTGTATTATCTAAATTTTTAGAAATTGATTGTAATAATTTATTGTTACGTAAAACTTTTCAAAACTTTATTGTTTCTTATCCTAATACTTTTGTGGTTCTTTGGTATAATATGAATTATGAATTTTGGATTAGTGCCACTCCAGAATTATTAATAACATATGAAATTGGTAAAAAACAATTAACAACAGTAGCTTTAGCTGGAACTATCACACAAGATAATAGTAATCAAATGATGTATGATTGGACCAATAAAGAATTTGAAGAGCATCAAATAGTGATTGAATATATTAAAAATATATTGCAAAATAAATATGCTGGATATATTTCAATAGATAAAACTAAAACTATACAAGTTGGAAGTTTATTTCATTTAAAAACTATTATTAAATTTGTTTTTTATAAAAAAATAAATATTTTTAAGCTTTTAAATACAATATATCCTACACCTTCTATATGTGGATCTCCAAAGGAACCAGCGTTAGATTTTATAACAAAATATGAAGGATATAATAGACAATTTTATACTGGATATTTTGGACCTGTTAGTAAAAATAACATAGAGTTATATTTAAATTTAAGATGTGCTAATATTAATCTTAAAAATAATAAAATTATTATTTATGCTGGTAGTGGAATTACAGCAAAAAGTAATATATTTTTAGAGTATTTAGAAACAGACAGTAAAATAAAAAATATAGTTAGCAATTTAATATTTAAGTAAATTATGATTTTTTTTTCTTTCTATTAAAAGGTTTTATGATTAATCGTACGCTTTTATGATATTGAAAATATTGGATAATCCAATTCATTAATGCTATCACTCTATTTCTAAATCCTACTAAACTAAATAAATGTACTGACATCCACACAATCCATGCTACAAAACCTTTTAATTTAAAAGAATGAAAATCACAAACGGCTTTATTTCTGCCAATAGTTGCCATAGAACCAAAATTTTTATATATAAAAGGTTTAATAATTTTATGTTTTTCTAATAAAAAATTATTAAAATAATTTGCAATATAATTTCCTTGTTGTATAGCTGGTGATGCAGTCATTGGATGTCCATTAGGATAATGTTTATTTGATACCATATATGCAATATCTCCAATAGCAAAAATATTATGATAGTTTAATGTTCTTAAATAATTATTTACTAAAATTCTTTCTCCTTTGATTTCTATTTCTTCTTTAAGAAATCCTTTCATTAGAGCACCTTTAACTCCAGCAGCCCATATAACATTAAAAGATTCTATATTTTGTCCTGTTGCTGTACAAACTACTTTTCCATCATAATCTTTTACTAAACAATTAATCCAAATTTTAACACCTAAATCTTTTAGATTATTAAAAGCTTGTTGTGCAGAATATTGAGACATTCCATCTAATAATCTTGGTGATGCTTGTAATAGATGAATATTCATTTTTTGTATATCTAAATCAGGATAATCATATGGTAAAACATATTTTTTCATTTCTGCTAAAGCTCCAGCTAACTCTACACCTGTAGGGCCACCACCAACAATTACAAAATTCATTAATCTTTCTTTATCTTTTTCATTATTCGTTAATAATGCATATTCAAAACTCTGTAAAATTGTATTTCTTAAATGTAATGCTTCAGGAATAGATTTCATTGGTAATGAAAAATATTCAATATTTTTATTTCCAAAATAATTTGTTACAGATCCTACAGCAATGATTAAATAATCATATTTCAGATGACCAACATTGGTATAAATTTGATTATTTTTTGTATTGATATAATATACATTAGCTAATCTAAAAAAAAAATTTTTAGTTTGTGTGATAATCGTTCTTATAGAATGAGCAATAGAATCTGGTTCTAATCCGGAAGTAGCTACTTGATATAATAATGGTTGAAAAGTATAATAATTATTTTTATCAATTAATATCACTTGATATTTATGTCTTTGGAGTTTTTTTGCTACTTGTAATCCAGCAAATCCTGCACCAATAATAACAACACGTTTTAATTTTTTATCTATAGGAATATTCATAGTCAATTCTTTGAACTATAAATTTATTATGTATGTAAGTTATAATAAATATTTTCATTTTATATAAAAAAAAAAAATAATTTTATTAATAATTAATATAATATGTAAATATGTAAATATTACATATTTTAATTATGTATGATGTCGATATACTATATTATTATTGGAATGAGTTTTATTATTAGTTCTGTAGTTAATAAAATATTAAAAATAAAATTTCGATTTTATGCTAAATTTAATTTACATAATAATATGACAGGAAATGAAATTGCTCAACAAATGTTACAAGATAATGGGATAAAGAATGTAAATATATGTATTGTAGAAGAATTTCTTCAAGATCATTATAATCCTCTAGACAGAACTATTAATTTAAGTAAAGATGTTTTTTATCAAAAAAATACAACATCTGCTGCAATAGCTGCTCATGAATGTGGACATGCTTTACAACATTATTTAGGATATAAAATGTTAAAAATTAGAAATTTTTTAATTCCTGTTATCAATTTTAGTTCTAGAATGACTAATATATGTATAATATCAGGAATGACTACATATTATACATCTAATAGTAGAAATACGATACTGTTACAATGTGGTATAGGATTATTTTGTTTAGTAGTTATGTTTGCGATGATTACTCTTCCAATTGAATTAAATGCTAGTAATAAAGCATTAAAATGGTTAAAAAATAGCAATATTGTAAGTGATCAAGAATATAATTATGCAAAAAAATCTTTAATGTGGGCATCTATGACATATATTGTGTCTGCTCTTAGTAATTTTTCTCAATTAATTTATTTTATTTCATTTTTAATTAATAAAATCAAGGAAATAAATTATTTAAATAATAAAAATCAATAAATATTATTTTATTGTTTTTCTAGCATTTCTTGGATTTGGTCTACGTTTTCCATATGTTTTATTAATTATTTTTCCTCGTTTTGTTTTTTTATCACCTTTTCCCATATTTCAATTTATTAATAATTAGATTATGAATAGTTTTTGCTTTATATTTTAAATAATTTATATCTGATTCATTATTTATAATAAAATTAGAATATTTTATTCTATATCTATTTGGAATTTGTAATTTTAAACGATTTATAATTTGATTTACATGTAAACGACTTCTTTTTCTGACTCGTTTTATAATTGTATCTATAGAAGAAGTTATATTGATCATTAAATCACAATTTTTATATGAACCACTTTCAAATAATAATGCCGAATCTTTTATGAGATATAACTTTTTATGGTGATAATTTTGCCAAATTTTAAAATCTAATACCATCCAAGGATATATAATTTTACATAATAATTTTAAGTATGAAGCAGGATTATTATTAAATACAATATTAGATATAACAACTGAATTTATTGTATTATTTTTAATATATGCTTGTGTACCAAAATATTTAATAATTTCTTTTTTGATAAAACAATTATTATTCATTAATTTTTTACATTGTATATCTGATTGATATACTGGAACTTGCATTTGTTGAAAATAATGAGATAATAAACTTTTTCCAGTTCCTATCTGGCCAGTTATTCCTATTAAATAAGTTGATTTTTTCATTTATGATTTATTTCTTTATATAATACTTTTGGATTATTTTTTCCATATCGTAAATAAGTTAAATCTTTAGAAATTGTATTTTTTTCTGTTTTAATTTTTCCCACTACTGTTTCTAATATGCAAAAATATTTTGATATTTTAATAATTTTGCCATGTATTCCTGAAGTTGTTACAATATAATTTCCTGTTTTTAAATTTTCTTGAAATTTTTTTTCCATTTTTTGTTTATTTATTTGAGGTCTAATCATAAAAAAATAGAAAACAATAAATATTAGAGCAAACATCCAAACAGTTTCTGCAGCAGAACTTTGTACTAATTTCAAATATATATAATACATAGTAATAATTTAAAACAATTGTTTTATGTGTTTTATGATTTCTGATGAATTTCTTTTTTTAAGTTGTTTTCTTTATTTAATAACTGTAAAATTTTATCTAAAATGCCATTTACAAAAATTTTACTTTTTTCCATACAAAATAATTTTGTAATTTCAATATATTCATTAATAGTTGCTTTTGGAGGAATATGTGGAAAATATAAAAATTCACAAATTGCCATTTGTAATATTATTAAATCGATAATATATATTCTTTTTATTGTCCAATTTGTAGAAATTCGTTCTATTAAGTTATTTAATTCGTTTTTATGATTAATAGTATTTCTATATAAATTAATAATAAATTGTTGATTATTTTGAGAAATATCAATTAATTTAAAATTGTTTGGAGTGTATAATTCAATATATTTTAATGTTTTATATACCATTTGATGAGCTATAAATAAATCAAGTTTAGTACATATTGTATATGTATGATATGAATCTTCTATATATTCTATTAATTTTTTATTTGTAAAAAAAAATTGTTTATAACATGTTATAATAAAATGTTTGTCTTTTTGAAAATAGGATACATTATTATTATTAATAAACATATTATCATCATTCAATTGTATTAAATCTTGTAATAAAATATTAATATAATATTCATCTTTTTGCCATAAAAAATATTTCCAATATTTTTTTGAATTATATTCAATTATATATTTATTATGAGATAATATATTAATAATAGAATTATATGCAAACTGTTGAATAATTTTATTATTTAATAATATTTTATTTTCTTGAATTGTTATAATAGCAAGTTGTTGCATTTGTAAAATTAAACATAGAAGAGAAATATATAAATAATGTAATTCGTCAATGCTATAAAGTATATTATTTTCTACTTTTTTAGAATCCATTTTAGATAGATATTGTGCATATATAAATTGCAAAATTTTTATTCTAAAGTGTCGTCTAATTAACATTTTTTATAAATAACAAAATTTTTTATTAATATGATTAGGTTATTGTCGTTTAGTAAAAAATATATTTTCAAATATAAATATCGTTTTTTTATAGGATGTTTATTAATTGTAATATCCAATATATTTACTTTATTACCCATTCCTTATATAGGAAAATCTATTAATACTATTAAAATTATGTTTTATGCTTCTTATACACATAAAATTGATATTTATAGATATAATACTCATAATCAATTGAAAATACAAATTTTAATATATGCAATAATTATTTCCATTATTCCAATAATTGGTGGTGTAATTAAATATTATATGAGACAATGTATTATGATAACATCTAGAATGATTGAATGTGATATAAAAAATGAAATTTTTGCACATTATCAAAAATTAAATTTGTCTTTTTATCAAAATAATTCTACTGGCGATTTAATGAATAGATTAACTGAAGATGTTTCTTATATTAGACAATTTTTAGGACCAGCATTTATGTATACATTAAATTTAATGATTTTATTTATTATGGTTTTTATTCAAATGTTTCGTCTAAATAAATCATTATCTTTTTATGTTATGATACCTATTCCTATTCTTTTTATTATTATTTATTATATTAGTAAACATTTATTTAAAATTAGTCAATATATACAAGAAAATCAAGCAATTATCGCTTCTTTTATACAAGAAACATTTTCTGGTATTCATTTAATTAAATCTTTTTTTTTTGAAAAATTTTTATACAAAAAATATAATAATATGATTATAAATTATTATAACCAACATATTACTTTATCTACAATCAATACCATTTTATCATCAATTATTATTTTTTTTATTGGAAATTGTAATATATTAATTCTTTTATTTGGAGGTAAAAAATATTTTAATGGAGATATAAAAGAAATAGGAGTATTAGCAGAATTTTTTACTTATATTAATATTATTATTTTTCCTTTTTTTCTTTTAAATTGGATAGTATTAACGATCGAAAAAGCAAAAGTATCAATAAAACGTATTCACCAATTTTTACAAATCAATCCTAATATTTTGAATAAAAATTTAATAAAAAACAATTTTTATGGGAAAATACAATTTATCAATGTTAGTTTTATTTATAATACAAAATGTGTATTTAAAAAAATTTCATTTACTATTGCACAAGGAAAAACATTAATTGTGACTGGTCAAACTGGATCTGGTAAAACTACTATAGGAAGATTAATGTCTAGATTATATGATCCATCTAGTGGAAAAATATTAATTGATAATATTTTATTGCAAAATCATAATTTATTTTTTTTTAGAAAAAATATAAGTTATCTTTCTCAAGAAGCATTTTTATTTTCAGATACTATATATAATAATATTGCTTTTGGAAGTATTAATCAAGAAATTACTCCTGATCAAGTTTATGAAGCAGCTAAAAATGCAATGATAGATAAAGAAATTATAAACTTTAAAAATGGATATAATACAATACTAGGAGAACGGGGAATGACTTTATCTGTAGGACAAAGACAGCGAATATGTATAGCAAGAGCAATTATAAGAAATCCAAAAATTATTATATTAGATGATATTTTTTCTGGAATAGATTATATAACAACAAAATTAATTATTAATTTTTTACAAAAAAAAATGAAAAATACAACTATAGTCATTATTACTAATGATATATCTTATATATCTAATTTTGATTTACTTTTATTATTACACCATGGAAAAATATATAAAATAACATGATTTTTTTATATACCATTTTTTTTATTTTAATTTGTTTTATTTATTTTTATGAATATTATCAAATATAATTAATTATTGAAATGGAAGAAAAAGAAAATATAAGAAATGAAATATGTTCACGTACTTTAAAAACTGGTAGTCGTACGTATTTTTTTGATGCAAGAGAAACTAGAGCAGGTGATTATTATTTAACTATTACAGAAAGTAAAAAAACTTTTTCTGAAACTGGAGAAATGACTTATAAAAAACATAAAATTTATTTATATAAGGAAGATTTTTCTAAATTTAGAAATATATTAGATAATATGATTAAATTCATTATTAATGAAAAAGGAGAAGAAGTAATTTCAGAACGTCATCAAAAAGATTTTAAAGGACAATTTCAATCTTTTAACCATAATCAAAATAATAATAAAAATATTGCACATTAAAAATAAAATATCAGAAAAAAAATATATTAAAAATTATTATTTAGAATTTTATCATAGTAGTCTAGTATAAACTATAACATGTATAGTATAGACTACAAAATGATAATTAAATATTTTATCTATTATGAAACATTATATGAATATTATGAAAAATATTCATACTTTTATATTTGATGTTGATGGAGTATTGACTGATAGTACGTTATATTTATATCCAAATGAATATATAGGAAAAAAAATGTCGGTGAAAGATGGATTTGCAATGAAATTAGCAAAAGAAAAAGGATATAATATATGTATTATAACAAGAAATTCTGATATAATGGTCTTTAAACGTTTAAGAAAATTAAATATTAATCATATTTATCAAGGAATTTATAATAAAAAAAAATATTTTAATGAATATTGTAATATTCTAAATATTTCTAAACATACTATATTATATATGGGAGATGATCTTCCAGATCTTGAAATTATGAAATCTGTTGCTTTACCATGTTCTCCTTTTGATGCAGTATCAGAAATTAAAGCAATTTCTAAATATATTTCTCCAAAAAAAGGAGGACAAGGTTGTGTCAGAGATGTAATAGAACAAACATTGAAAATTCAAAATAATTGGAATTAAAAAAAAATAGTGTCTTAAATTAGACACTATTTTTTTTTTATACTATACTGCCAAAATAAAAATTCATTTTACATCATTCCACCCATACCACCACCGGCACCAGCACTAGGCATTGGAGGAGTATTAGGTTCATCTTTTTTAATTTCTGTTACTACACATTCTGTTGTTAATAACATTCCAGCTACTGAAGCTGCATTTTCTAATGCTACTCTAGCAACTTTAGTTGGATCTATAATACCTTCTACAATCATATTTTTATATTCTCCTAATTTTGCATCATAACCAAAATCACCAGTTCCTTCAGCAACTTTAGCTACAACTACAGATCCTTCTCCACCAGCATTAGCAACTATTTGTCTCAATGGTTCTTCTAATGATCGTCTCACTATTTGTATTCCTGTATCTTGATCTGGATTATCTCCTATAATATGATCTAATGATTTAATAGCACGTACAAGTGCGACACCACCACCTGCAACAATACCTTCTTCTACTGCTGCTCTTGTAGCATTTAAAGCATCATCAACTCTATCTTTTTTTTCTTTCATTTCTACTTCTGATGCAGCTCCTACATATAATACAGCGACACCTCCAGCTAATTTAGCTAAACGTTCTTGTAATTTTTCTTTATCATAATCTGATGTAGTAGTTTCGATTTGAGCTTTAATTTGATCTACACGAGCTCTGATATCTTTTTTACTTCCTCCACCGTTTACAATAGTAGTATTATCTTTATCTATTATCACTCGTTCTGCTTTTCCCAACATATGTAATTTTACATCTTCTAATTTACTTCCTGTTTCTTCTGAAATTACTGTTCCACCTGTTAAAATTGCTATATCTTCTAACATAGCTTTTCTTCTATCTCCAAATCCAGGTGCTTTTATGGCAGCTACTTTTAAAGTTCCACGAATTTTATTAACTACTAATGTAGCTAATGCTTCTCCTTCGACCTCTTCAGAAATAATTAATAAAGGTTTTCCAGATTGAGCAACAGGTTCTAAAATTGGTAATAGATCTTTCATTGCTGCAATTTTTTTATCAGATAATAGAATTTGTGGTTGATCAAATTCTGTAATCATTTTTTCTGTATTAGTAACAAAATAAGGAGATTGATATCCTCGATCAAATTGCATACCTTCTACAACATCTACGGATGTATCAGTACCTTTTGCTTCTTCTACCGTAATAACTCCTTCTTTTCCTACTTTTTCAAATGCATCTGCTATTAAAGCTCCAGTTTTTTCATCATTATTAGCAGATATAGATGCAACTTGTTGAATTTTTTGATTGTTTCCTCCAACTTCTCTAGATTGTTTTTTTAAATCTAAAATTACTACTTCTAATGCTTTATCTATTCCTCGTTTTAAATCCATTGGATTTGCTCCAGCTGCTACATTTTTTAATCCTTCTCTTACAATTGCTTGTGCTAATACAGTAGCAGTAGTTGTTCCATCTCCTGCTACATCATTTGTTTTAGAAGCCACTTCTTTTACCATTTGAGCACCTAAATTTTCAATAGCATCTTCTAATTCTATTTCTTTTGCTACAGATACGCCATCTTTAGTTACTTGTGGTCCTCCAAAAGATTTTTGTAATACAACATTTCTTCCTTTTGGTCCTAAAGTTACTTTGACAGCATTTGCTAATGCATCTACTCCTTTTTTTAACTTATCTCTTGCTTCAATATCGAATTTAATATCTTTTGCCATAATGTATTATTTTTTTTAAATTTTTGAATATTATTATTTATATAATTGCTATTATATCAGATTCTCTCATAATTAAATATTCTTGTTGTTCCCATTTTAATTCTGTTCCTGAATACTTTCCATATAATACCCTATCTCCTTTTTTTAAAGTAATAGGTTCATTTTTTTTTCCTTGACCAATGGCAACTACAGTACCTTTTTGCGGTTTTTCTTTAGCTGTATCAGGTATAATAATTCCTGAAGCTGTTTGTGTTTCAGCTTGATCAGGTAATATTAATACACGATCTGCTAAAGGTTTAATCTTTACATCCATCATATTAATTATTTTTAAAGTTTACGGTTAATTTATAATTAAGCCAAAAACATGCCAAATAAAAAAAATTAATTTTATTTTTTATATATATGTCATTATGACATAATTTTTAATAAAATATTAAATAAACAAATAGAAACTAAAATAATTATTGCTAATATCCAAGTTATATTTATTAAGAATAAATTAGTTTGTTTGATACCAAAAAATTTGATTTTATTTTCAATAAATGGTTGATAAAACATTCCTTTTTTAGGATTTTGAATTAAAATTATTATAATTAATAAACAACATATAAAAATAATAAATATACTAAGTAATATCATTGTATACATATTATGTTTGAATTTGATTTATAATCCATATTGTTTAATTTTTCTATATAATGTTCGTTCAGAAATACCCAAATCTTTTGCTGCTTGTTTTCTTTTACCTCTATGTTTTATTAAAGCTTTTTGAATAAATTCTATTTCTTTTTCTTGTAATGAAAAAGAATTTAAGTCACTTTTTTTAACATTAACAGACATTTCATTATGAATATTATCTTTTGATGATGATGATGAATTTACTAATTGATAAATAGAATCTAGTTTTTTATCATAAATAGATGAATGAAAAATATTTCCAAATATTTTTTCTATTAAATGTTTATTTTTTTTTAAAAAAACATCATCTTGTTTAATCCATTGAAATATTAAATTTTTCAAATTATTTAAATTACTTTTTAGATCAAATAAAAATTGATATAAAAAATCTCTTTCATGATTAGTTGAAAAATGAGAATAAATTTTTTCATTATGAGCAATAGATGTAATATGATTTGGTAAATATTCTTTTAAGTTATCGATACAAATATTTCTGTTGATTTCCACTACAGAAATTTGTTCTATAATATTTTTTAATTGTCTAACATTACCAGGCCAAGAATATGCTTCTAAATATCGTATAGATTCTTCTGTAAATTGAATAGATGGCATATTATATTTGTCAGAAAAATCATTAGAAAATTTTTTTATTAATAATCTAATATCATGTTTTCTAAATCTTAATGCTGGTATATTAATTTCTACTGTATTTAATCTATAATATAAATCTTCTCTAAATTGTCCATTTTGAATAGAATATTGCATATTTACATTAGTAGCAGCAATAATTCTAATATTAGTTTTTTGAATTTTAGAAGATCCAACTTTAATAAATTCTCCAGATTCTAATATTCGTAAAAGACGTATTTGAGTAGCAATTGGTAATTCTCCAACTTCATCTAAAAAAATAGTTCCTCCATTAGCTTCCTCAAAGTATCCTTTTCTCATATTATTAGCACCAGTAAAAGATCCTTTTTCATGGCCAAATAATTCACTATCAATAGTTCCTTCTGGAATAGCTCCACAATTAATAGAAATGTATGGACAATGTTTTCTGTATGACAATTGATGAATTATTTTTGGAATAAATTCTTTTCCAACTCCACTTTCGCCTAATACTAAGACCGAAATATCTGTTTGTGCAACTTGAATGGATTTTTCTAAAGCTCTATGTAATGCATAATCATTTCCAATAATATTAAGTTTACTTTTGATATTTTGAATAGTATGCTCCATATAGAATTAATTAATGTATTTAATTATATTACCTATTAATGTAGCTGATGTACAATCCAATATTTTCACATAAACAAAATTTCCAATTTTATAATTTTTTTTTGGAAACACTACTGTAATATTTTGTGTATTTTTACCATACAAATACATATTATTTTTCTTAGAACATCCTTCAATCAATACTTCTTGTATATGTCCTATATATTGTTTCATGTGAAAATATGAATGTTGTTTTTGAAGAGTAATAATTTCTTGTAATCTTCTTTTTTTTATTTCATATGGTACATTATCTGGTAATTGTCTATAAGCATAAGTACCAGGTCTTGGAGAATACATAAACATATATCCATAATGATATTTGATTTGATTCATTAAACTTATTGTAGATTTATGATCTTCTTCATTTTCATGACAAAATCCAGTCATAATATCATGAGAAATGGAACATTCAGGGATTATTTTTTTAATTTTTTTTATTAACAAAATATAATGTTCTCTTGTATACTGTCTATTCATTAATTTTAACATTTTATTGCTTCCAGATTGAACTGGTAAATGAATATGTTTACAAATATTAGAATATCTAGATAGACTTTGAATTATTTCATCAGAAAAATCATGAGGATTAGATGTTGTAAATCTAATTCTCATAAATGGTAAGTGAGTAGCTAATAAATTTAATAATTGAGCAAAATTAACATGAATTTTATGATTATTATAAGTTTTGATCCATAAATAAGAATCTACATTTTGACCTAATAATGTTATTTCTTTATATCCATTATTATATAATTTTTTACATTCTGTCAGAATAGAATATGGATTTCTGCTACTTTCTCTTCCTCTTGTAAAAGGTACTATACAAAATGTACACATATTATTACACCCTCTAATAATACTTAAAAATGCAGTAACTTTATTTTTTTGTCTAAATGGATATATATTTTCGTAATTTTCTGTTTTATTAGTATTAAGTTTATAAAAATTAATTTTTTTTCCTTGTTTAATATAATTAATAATGTTTGGAATTTCTTTATAAGAATTTGGATTAATGGAAAAATCTACAAGTTTTTTAGATACAAATTCGTTTTCAATTTTTGATAAACAACCAATAATACCAAATATTTTATTTTTATTTTGAGTTAATGATTTTAAATATTGTAATCTATTTATGATAGTAACTTTTGCCTTTTCTCGTATAGCACAAGTATTTAATAAAATAATATTAGCTTTTTCTATATTATATGTTAAATAAAATCCTTTTTTTAATAATATCGAAATTATAATTTCACTATCTGAACTATTCATTTGACAACCATAGGTTTCAATATAAAACAGATTATTATTAATGGTATTTAACATAACAAAGTATCTTAATTATAAAGATATAACAATATAATGTCATTATGTCATAATAATGATTTTTTTACTATTTGTTTGACTAAATGAATCATATTTTTTTGACCTGTTGATTTGGTATGATTATCAGATAATTTTACTACATATATCCATTTATTTTTTGGATTAGTTTTAATCATTTTAATTACTATATTTAATGTGTTAACTCCAACATCATTAGTAAAATTAGTTCCTATACAAAATAATGAATTGATCTTTTTTTTACAAAAAGAAGCAATTTTAGCAACTGTATTTGGATTTAAATTATCTGAAAAAATAATTGTTTTATTTAATGGATTAATATGAAATTTATTATAATGTTTTAGTGTTTTATTGATAAATATGAATGGATTTCCACTGTCATGTCTAATTCCTTGAAATTGATTTGTTAATGTTTTATTAAAATTTTTAAAAAACATTGGTGTAGTATAAGTATCAGATAAAGCTATATTATGTAATTTATTTTTATAAATATTTATCCAATTTAGCATAGCTAGTTGATTAGCTTGATTAATACCATATTGTGCTGCATGAAACATAGTCCATTCATGTCCTTGTGTGCCAATTGGTTTCATAGATAAATTTTTAGAAAAATGAACATTACTGCTTCCTATAAAACATGTATATTTTTTTTTATTAAAAATGTTTAAAATTGTTTTATGTACTTTATAAGAGTATCTTCTTCTAGTACCATATTCACCTATTTTTACATTTAAATTTTGATAAATTTTTAATTTATTTATTGTAGAAATAATAATTTTATTATATGATATTCGTTGTAAATTAGTTATTTTATAATATAATTCACTTATTAATGCTAATAATGGTACTTCCCATAAAATTGTTCTACTCCATAATCCTTCAATATACATATTCATATGTGAGCCAGTTTGTATAATCGTAACTTCTTTAGGATTATATCTATAATGATGTAAAAAATTTAAATAAGTAGAATCAAAACATGGACAATATTTTTCTAAATATAATCGTTCTGTATAAGTTAATTTTAAATTTTTCATAGTACATAATATTTCTTTTAAAATATTTCCAAAATTTTTGGGAAAATGATGGTATCCTCTATTTATAAATTGATATTTAACTTGAACATTAGGAAATAATTTAAGTACTGCATTTTGCATAGTAAATTTATAAAAATCATTATCTAATAAAGATGAAATTCTAGGAATATTCATTAAATAAAAAGATATTAAATATATTTTTCTAAATTTGCTTTTATTTAAAAAAAATGAATTTATGAAAAATACAAAATTAAATACGAAATTATATGTTGGAAATTTATCATATAATATTACAGAAAAAGAATTAAAAGATCATTTTGAATCATCTATAGGTATAGGAAATGTAATTAATGCGAAAATTATTTTTGATGATTCATCATATAAAAAAAGAAGTAAAGGATTTGGATTTATAGAAATGTCTAATGAAGAACATGCAAAATTGGCTATAGAAAAATTAAATGGAACAGAATTAATGGGAAGAAATATTGTAGTATCTGTTGCAAAACAAAAAAATAAAAAAATTTTTTAAATATTATGTTCATTCTACATCTGCAAAATTAATTAAAAATAAAAATGAAAAAATTTATTGGTGGAACAGGTGTAGCATTAGTTACTCCATTTAAAAAAAATAGAGATATTGATTTTGATGGAATAATAAATTTGATAAAATATGTAAAAGAAAAAGTAGATTATTTAGTATTATTAGGCACAACATCAGAATATCCTACTTTAAATAATAAAGAACAAGAAGAAATTATTCAATGTATTAAAACAATAAATAATAATAGCTTACCATTAGTTTTAGGTATAGGTGGAAATAACACTAAGGAAGTTATAAATAAAATGAATAATATTGATTTATCTGAATTTATTGCTATTTTATCAGTTACCCCATATTATAATAATCCTACTCAAGAAGGTATATATCAACATTTTAAATCAATTTCTAGTCATACTAATAGTGATATAATTATATATAATGTTCCTAAAAGAACTGGTGTTAATATACATCCTAATACAGTTATTCGTTTAGCTAGTAATTATAAAAATATTATAGGAATTAAAGAGGCGTCTGGATGTATTTTACAAACATATAATATCATAGCAGAAAAACCAAAACATTTTTATGTAATTTCTGGTGATGATTTTATTACATTACCTATAATATTAGGTGGTGGAGATGGAGTAATTTCTGTTATAGCACAAGGATTCCCTAACGAAATATCTAAAATGGTTTCTTTAGCTCTTAATAAAAAAGTTCAAGAATCTTTTCATATTTATTATAATATTTTAGATATGATTAAATATCTTTATGAAGAAGGAAATCCTGTTGGTATAAAAACTTTTTTGAGTATTATGGGGATTTGTCATCCATATGTAAGATTACCATTATTAGAAGGTACAAATACTTTAATTAAAAAAATGACCACATTTTTAAAAATCAAAAAATTTTAAATAAAAAATCAATGATAAAACACATTATAGAATTAGAATTAAAAAAACAATTTCATAAAGAATTAGAATCTTCTCTCTTATATTTATCTATGGCATCTTGGGTTGAACATAAATATGGAGAATTTGATGGAATATCACATTTTTTATATGATCATTCACAAGAAGAAAATATTCATATGATAAAATTAATTAAATACATTAATAAACGAGGTGGATATGCAGATCTGAATAATATAAATATTCATAATAATATGAATATAACATCTCAATGTAATTCAATACAAGATGTATTTAAAAATTTATTTAAACATGAACAAATAATTTCTCAAAAAGTTAGTGATTTAGTTAAATTATCATTAAAAGAACATGATTATTTTACATATCATTTTTTACAATGGTATATACAAGAACAAATAGAAGAAGAAAATTTAATAAAAAAATATCTAGATAAAATTAAATTAATTGAAGAAGATAAAAGTGGATGGTATTTATTTGATAAAGATATCACACATAATCATAATTCAAAATAATATAAACAAATAACTCATAAATTAATTTATAAAAAATAATAAAAAATAAGTGACAAAACAAATCTTATTATGAAAATTAAAATCATCCTTTTCTTATTGTCTATTTTTTTATTAATAGCTTGTGATGATGAAGAGGATATATTATGTGATATTGATGGACCTAATAATATGGTAAATATTTATAATTATAAAAAATATGCATATCATTTTCATAAAAAAAAAATGTATTATCAAGACATTAGAAATGTAAAAAATATGAGAAATTATCATACCAATCCTTTATTAAGTTGGAAGAAAAATACAGAATATAAAAAAAAAGTAATTATCAATACAAATACAGATGATAAAAACATATCAACAAAAGATATAGCTAATGCTACTAACAAAAACATAATAACAAATACAGATCAAAAAGTATCAATAACAGATATAGCTAACAAAGAAGTATTAATCAATA
>NZ_CP059218.1:325799-392901 GCF_014252335.1 Blattabacterium cuenoti | reverse complement strand
TAATAAAAATATATCTATAGCTAAAACTAATGCTAATAAAAACATAATAACAGATACAGATCAAAAAGTATCAACAAGACAAAAAATCACTAATAATTTATTACAATTAATAAATTATATTTTAAAAAAAATATTATAATAATGAATTTTGATATATTTACTGCACCTTTAAATACAGAAACTGTTGATCGTTCAAGTTTAGAAAATCAATCAGGTAAAAATATATATGAAACTATATGTATTTTAGATCAAGTATCTAAAAATATTGATAAATATATTAAAGCAAGTTTAGATAAAAAATTAGAAGAATTTCATTTTTTAGAAAAAAATACTTTAGAAGAAACTGTTGAAAATAAAGAACAAATAGAATTATCTAAATTTTATGAAGCACTACCAAAAGCTACATCTATAGCCATTCAATATTTAATACAAGGAAAATTAAAAATTAATTAATTGTATTATTATAATCTTCTAAAAAATTATTTAATCCCATATCTGTCATAGGATGATAAAAACTTTTTAATAATATATTTAAAGGTGAAGTGACTGCATATACACCAAGTTTTGCACATTCTACAATATGTATTGGATTTCTAATAGAAGCAACTAAGATTTTAGTTTTAAAATTATAGTTATTATAAATATTTTTAATCTCTTTTATCAAAGATATTCCATTATATGCAATATCATCTAATCTTCCTAAAAATGGAGAAACATATGTGGCTCCTGCTTTTGCTGCTAATATTGATTGTAATGGAGAAAATACTAAAGTACAATTAGTTTTAATGCCTTTTTGATATAAGTATTTTATAACACGGAGTCCATCTTGAATTATGGGCACTTTAACTACAATTTTTTTATCTAAATTAGATAATTCTTCTCCTTCTATAATCATATCCTTATAATTTGTACTAATAATTTCTGCACTTACATTTCCATTAATATTATCTAATAAATTACAAATAGATATATAATGATTATAAATTATTTGTTTATTAGATAAATTTTCTTTTGCAATTAAAGATGGATTAGTAGTGACTCCATCTAATATACCTAACATTTTTGCTTTTTTTAATTCTTTTAAATTAGCTGTATCTATAAAAAACTTCATATAACATGCAATTTTTGTAAATCAAATAGATAATAAATTTCTGTAAATTTATGAATAAAAAATTATGTTTAATTGTTTATTTTAATATTAAATAAATACTTTATTTTATTTCCAATTTTAAATTATTTAGATACAAAAGATGTTTCTATGCGACATATTATATTCTTTGGTCCACCTGGATGCGGAAAAGGAACTCAAGGTCAAATTTTATCGGAAAAATTTGGATTTATACATTTATCTACAGGAAATATATTTAGAAATCATATTTTGAATCAAACACCACTTGGAAAAGTGGTATTTGATTATATTAATAAAGGAATTTTAGTACCAGATCAAATTACTACAAATTTATTGAAATTAGAAATTAAAAAATATATTGGATCTACAGGAATTATTTACGATGGATATCCAAGGACCAAACATCAAGTAATTTCTTTAGAAAAAATATTAAATTATTTTTCTTTAGGAAAAATTAATATTATTTTTCATTTTGAGATCAATACAAATTGTTTAATAAAAAGATTATTAAAAAGAGGTAAAATAAGTAATAGATATGATGATATTAATATTAAAACTGTTAAAAAAAGAATAGAAGAATATGATAATGAAACATCCTATATTTGGAATGATAAAAAATGGAAAAAATATATTGTTAAATTAAATGCTTCTTATTCTATTAATAATATATCTTTTTTTATAGAAAAAGAAATTATTAATCTATGACCAATCATTTTATAGATTTAATAAAAATTTTTTGTAAAAGTGGCAATGGTGGAATTGGTTCAAATCATATTAAAAAAGGGAAAAAAATTAAAAAATGTATTGCAGATGGAGGATCTGGAGGAAAAGGTGGTAATATTATTATTTTAGGTACCTCACATTATCGTACATTTGCTCATTTAAGATTTCAAAGACATTTTATAGCAGAATCTGGATATGCAGGTGGAAAAAATAATAAAACTGGATTAAATGGAAATGATTTATATATTAAAGTTCCTTTAGGAACAATAATTAAAGATAAAAATCAAAATATATTAGCAGAAATTATTTTTAATAATGAACAGACAATTTTATTACAAGGAGGATTGGGTGGAAAAGGTAGTAAACTTTTAAAAAAACCAACTATAATTAGTTTATTATATGGAATACAAACTGTAGGAACTTGGTTAACATTTGAATTAAAAATATTAGCAGATGTTGGTATTATTGGATTTCCAAATGTAGGAAAATCTACATTACTTTCTGTAATAACTAATGCTAAACCAAAAATAGGCAATTTTTCATTTACTACTACACAACCAAATTTAGGTGTAGTAAAATATAGATATGAATCATATATCATAGCTGATATTCCAGGTATAATACAAAATTCTTATAAAGGAAAAGGATTAGGATATGTGTTTTTAAAACATATAGAAAGAAATTCTATTTTATTATTTTTACTTACTTCTGAAAGTAAGAATTTTAAAATAGAATATTCTATATTATTAAATGAATTAAATAAATTTAATCCAAAATTATTAAATAAAAAAAAATTAGTTGTTATATCGAAATCTGATTTAATTACAGATAATTTAATTAGACAAAATATAGTCAATATTTTGAAAGAAACAATTATATTTATTTCTTCTTTTACAAAAGAAGGAATTTTAAAATTAAAACATAAATTGTGGAAATTACTTCATGATAAAAATTAAAAAATATATGTTAATCATATTTAGATAATTCTTTAATCAGTAAGTCTTTATCTATGTTTAATATTTTGGTTCTTTTTTGTAATGTTTCAATATTAAATATCAAATCTAAAAATATTTTTTCACAAATATTTCTCAAACCTCTTGCACCTAATCCTAATTCTATAGTTTTTTCTACAATAATATCTAATGCTTCTTCTGAAAGATGTATAGATATTTGATCCATTTCAAATAATTTTTTATATTGTTTAATTAAAGAATTTTTTGGATCTGTTAAAATTTTTTTTAACATAGATTTATTTAATGGAGATAAATAAGTTATAATTGGGAATCTACCTATTAATTCCGGAATTAATCCAAAATTTTTTAAATCGTCAGATATAATTTTTTTTAAATAAAATTGTTTTTGATTTTGATGAGTTTGTTTATTATTATAAATAAATCCAATTGATGTTTGATTAATTCTATTATTAATAATTGTTTCTAATCCTTCAAATGTACCACCAGCTATAAATAATATATTATTAGTATTGATTTTGATCATTTTTTGATCTGGATGTTTTCTACCACCTTGTGGAGGAACATTAATTATGTCTCCTTCTAATATTTTTAATAAAGCTTGTTGTACACCTTCACCAGAAACATCTCTAGTAATAGATGGATTATTTTTTTTTCTTGCAATTTTATCTATTTCATCAATAAATATAATTCCTTTTTCTGCTCTATGAATATTATAATCAGCAGATTGTAATAATTTAGTTAAAATAGATTCTACGTCTTCTCCAACATATCCTGCTTCAGTTAAATTAGTAGCATCTGCTATTGCAAAAGGTAAATTGAGACATTTAGAGATACTTTTGGCCAATAATGTTTTTCCTGTACCTGTGTCTCCTATTAATAAAATATTTGATTTTTCAATGTCATCATCATTTTTTTTATTACAATCAAATTGAATTTTTTTATAATGATTATAAATAGCTACAGAAATTACTTTTTTTGCTATATCTTGATTAATAATATAATAGTCTAAAAATTTTTTGATTTTTTTTGGAATTTGTATATTAATTTTTTTATTTTTTTCCTCTTTATGATTATTGATTGTATGTTTTTGATCGGAAGATTTTGAAGTAAATTTTCTATGAATGATAGAATATGTTTTTTCTATGCAAGAATTACATATATTTCCATTAATTCCTGAGACAATTAAGGTAATTTCATTTTTTTTTCTTCCGCAAAAACTACATGTTAATAAATGATCCATATTAATAAATTATCCAATAATTATAAATATAAAGTTATAATGTTAGTAGTTGAATAATAAAATTACATAATTATTGAATATTGCTTTATAAAGAAAGAAGCAAGTAAACTACATCAAGTCGCTACAACCTAATTACCTTTGCTGTGTTCCCACCCTGGAGGATTTAATAGGGAGCTGACTACATAGTACTTGCTTCTAAATTGTTTTTTGCAAATATAAAAAAAAATTATAAATTATTTTATATATTTAGAAAATTCATTAAATTTTCATTTATGTTTCATTATGAAAACAAAATATATTTTTGTTACTGGTGGTGTGACTTCTTCTTTAGGAAAAGGGATTATTTCTTCGTCATTAGGAGTTTTATTAAAAAGTAGAGGTTATAAAATTACTATACAAAAATTTGATCCATATTTTAATATTGATTCTGGTACATTAAATCCTTATGAACATGGAGAATGTTTTGTCACATCAGATGGATATGAAACTGATTTAGATCTTGGTCATTATGAACGATTTTTAAATCAAATCACTACTCATAAAAATAATGTAACTTCTGGATTAATATATAAAACAGTTATAGATAATGAAAGAAAAGGTAAATATTTAGGTAAAACTGTTCAAGTTATTCCTCATATTACTAATGAAATTAAACGACGTATAAAAATTTTAGACAAAATTAAATATTATAATATTATTATAGTTGAAATTGGTGGAACGGTAGGAGATATTGAAATTTTACCTTATCTCGAAACTGTGCGTCAATTACAATGGGAATTAGGATATACTAATAGTATCGTTATTCATCTTACTTTATTGCCATATATATTTGCAACAGGAGAAATTAAAACAAAACCTACACAACATTCTATAAGAAATTTAATGGAAAATGGAGTTCAAGCGGATTTTTTAGTTTGTAGAACAGAACAACATATATCAAATAATATTAGAAAAAAATTATCATTATTTTGTAATATAAGTCCTACTCATGTCATTGAATCAATAAATACGAAAATTATTTATGATATTCCTAATTTATTACATATTCAAAATTTTGATAAAAAAGTTTTAAAAACATTGAATATATTGTCTTTAAAACAACCTAATTTAGATCCATGGAATAATTTTATAAAAAAATATAAAAATCCACAATATAAAATTACTATTGCTATAGTCGGGAAATATGTCGCATTACATGATTCATATAAATCAATTAAAGAATCATTAATTCATGCTGGAACTCATCAAAAAATATTTGTAAATATTAAATGGATTAATTCATATATCATTAAAACAAAAAATATTATTAAAATATTTCATGGTATTTCAGGAATATTAATCGCACCTGGATTTGGCAATAGAGGAATACAAGGTAAAATTTTAGCATCAGAATATGCAAGAATAAATAATATTCCTTTTTTAGGAATATGTTTAGGTATGCAAGTAGCAATGATAGAATTTGCTAAAAATGTTTTAAATAAACCAGATGCTGATAGCTGTGAAATAAATCCATATACAAAAGATCCAATTATTATTTTAATGAAAAATCAACAAAATATAAAACATAAAGGAGGATCTATGAGATTAGGAAATTTAAAATGTGTTTTAAAAAAAAATTCTAAAATATTTTCTATTTATGGACAAGAACAAATTATAGAAAGACATCGTCATAGATATGAATTTAATAATGTTTATTTAAAATTATTTACAAATGCTGGAATGACAATATCAGGAATCAATCCTGATACTGCTTTAGTAGAAGTTATAGAATTAGATAATCATATTTTTTTTATAGGTGTCCAATTTCATCCTGAATATAAAAGTACTATTATTAATCCTCATCCAATATTTCTTTCTTTTGTTAAAGAATCAAAAAATTATGTAAATCAACCATTACTTACCATTAAATAATTAAATAATAATTATGAATATGAATAATCAAAAAAATATTGATATTAATTCAATCATAGGTATAATTTTAATATTATTGATTATTATTCTTTTTAATTATTGGAATTATCCAGTAATTCATCATATTAATCATAAACCAAAAAATCATGTTAGTTTATTAAATAATAAATATAAAAATGATTGTTGTTTAGAAAATAATATGATTAAAATTGGAATTTCCAATTTAGGTGGAATAATAAATGAAGTTTTTTTAAAAAAATATAAAGCTTATGATATGAATACATTATCACATCAAAAACATTTATTTTTGATTAAAAATACTAGTTTATTTTATAATTTAATTGTTTTTGATAAAAAGAATCATCAAATAAATACGAAATATTTATATTTTCATCCATATTATTATATTAATAATGGAAATTATATTATGAAAATGAAAGCTCATAATCCATATGGGCCAGGTTCTATAGAATATATATATTCTTTAAAACCAAATAATTATAATTTAAATTTGATTATTAAAACAAATAATTTATATTATGAATTAAATAAACAGTCTCCTATTTATTTAAATATTGAACAATATTTATTGTCTTTAGAAAAAGATAGACATTGGGAAAATTTATATACTAAAGTTTATTATTCGTATAATAAAAATAAAAACAAAATAACTTATTATAATATTAAATCTTTATCTGAAAAAAATAATGAAAATAGACAAATAAATAATGTAAATTGGATTGCACATAAACAACAATTTTTTTCTTCTATTATTATTCCTCATAAACCATTAAATAATTTATTTATTTCATCTGAAAATGTATCTGCAGATAATAATAATTTATTAAAAAAAATTCAATCAAAAACTCTTTTTAATATTGCAAATATTAATCATATAGAAGAATTTAAGATTGCTTTTCAATTATATTTTGGTCCATTAGATTTAACATATTTACAACAATTTGAAAATAAAATAGAAAATATTATTCCATTTGGATGGGGCTTTTTGAAATTTATTAATAAATATTTTTTTTTACCAATTTTTATGTTGTTAGAACAAACTCATCTTAATTATGGTATTATTATTATATTAATGACACTAGTTGTTAAAATTATTTTAATTCCAATGACTTATAATCAATATAAGTTAAATATAATAATGAAAATTCTCAGACCACAAATTGAAAAATTAAATGTTAAGTTAAAAAATACACATCCTTTAGAAAAACAAAAAGCAATTCTGGAATTATATAAAAAAGCTGGAATTACACCATTATCAGGATGTTTTTCAACGTTATTTCAAATACCTATATTCTATTCTTTATTTAAATTTTTTCCAAATTTAATTAATCTGAGAGGAAAATCATTTTTATGGGTTGATGATTTAACATCTTATGATTCTATTTATCAATTACCTTTAACTATTCCCTTTTATGGAAATCATGTTAGTTTATTAACATTATGTTATTCAATAGTACTATTAATTTATACTAAATTAAATAATAATGATGTGATTCAAGATAAATATCATTATGAAGAACATACTTCAGATATTCGTATATTTTTATCTTATATAATGCCAGTTATTATGTTATTCTTTATTAATAGTTATGCTTCTGCATTATCTCTATATTATTTTATATCAAATATTATTAATATTGTATTATTATTTTGTATTAAAAAATATTTAACAAAAAAATATATATCAACATATTAATATTTTAAAATAAAAATTGAATATCATTTGTAGAAAAAATAAATAGTTTTTTATGTTTATTAACTTGAATAATTAAATGACCATATTTATTAATTTTTTGAATAATACCTTGTAAATAGTATGGTCTTATTTTATGATTGTGTCTTTTAATGATAAAACATGAACGTTGATTGCGTTTATACAAAAATGTATTATAATAATTAATTGCTTGTATTTTTTGATTAGATATTATATATAAATATTCTTTTTGTATAGAACTAATAATATTTAATAGTAATTCTTTTAAATTAAAATTTATTTTTAAATTTCTACGTAGTGATGATGTTTTTAATTTTGGATCAAATAAGATTTGATTAACATTTAATCCAATTCCTATAATTGTATAATTAATAGAACAAAATTTTATATTATTTTCTATTAAAATACCTCCTATTTTTTTATCATATAATATGATATCATTAGGCCATTTAATCCAACAATTATGAGTATAATTATATAAAATTTTATGAATTGCATTACATATTATAATATTATGTAAATATCCTGTAAATATATATGATATAAAATGAACTAATGATGATGTTAATATAATACTAAAAGTTAAATTTTTACCTTTTTCTGAATACCAATGATTATTTTTTGTTCCTTTTCCATGTGTTTGATGGATTACATTAATTATAGTCCAATTTGGTGTTCTTTTTGATATAATTTTTTTTGCATATTGATTAGTAGATCTAACTGTATCTAATTGAATTAAATGTATAGGCCAAATTAATTTATTCAAAATATTTTATTTAACAAAAATTAATTTAATTGAAAAACTTATTTTTGTTAAGCATAATATAAATAAAATTCTATTTTGCTATTAAAAGAAATTATAGAAGGAATTAAAATGGTTAAAGGAAAAGATATAACTATTTTAAATTTAAAAAAAAAACAACATTTTATTTGTGATTATTTTATTATTTGTAGTGGACAATCAACTAATAAAGTTCATGCTATTTTTAAATATGTGAAAAATATTATTATAAAAAAATGTCACAAAAATCCTTGTCATGTAGAAGGGGTTGAAAATAAACAATGGATTTTAATTGATTATATTACTATTGTAGTACATATATTTCAAGAAAAAATAAGATTGTATTATAATTTAGAACATTTATGGGAACAAAACACAAATTTGGATTAGTTTATGTTAGTTAACATAACAATTAAAGATCATTTATGATAAATAAAAAAGTAAAGAGTAAAAATAACTTTTTTTGGATATATATAATTATATTAACTATATTTTTATGTATTTTTTTATTTAAATATTCATTTTCTAATCCAATAAAAATTGATCAAGATACATTTTTTAATATCCTTATAAAAGGTAAAATACAAAAAATTATCGTTAAACATAAAGAAATAGTTCATGTTTATTTAAATAAAGAATTTTTACCACCTTATCATTATAAAAATTTTTTGAAAAATCATAGAAAATTTCTGAATCCATCTCTTCAATACGAATTTGAAATAGGAGATTTACAATTTTTTCAAAAAAAATTCGAAGATTATAAAAGAAAATATAAATTAAATACTTTAATTGATTTTAAAAATCAACAAGATTATACAATAACAAAATTTTTTTTTGATTATGGAATATTTTTATTATTATTGATCATTTTTTGGATTTTTATATTTCGTAAAATTGGTTCTTCTGGAAGTGGTCCAGGTGGTCAAATATTTAATATAGGAAAATCTAGAGCTAAATTATTTAATGAAAATGATAATGTAAAAATTACATTTAAAAATGTTGCTGGATTAGAAGGTGCTAAAGAAGAAGTACAAGAAATTGTTGAATTTTTAAAAAGTCCCAAAAAATATACTAAATTAGGTGGTACTATTCCAAAAGGAGCTCTTTTAATGGGACCACCAGGAACAGGAAAAACATTACTAGCAAAAGCAGTAGCAGGAGAAGCCCAAGTTCCTTTTTTTTCATTATCTGGATCAGATTTTGTCGAAATGTTTGTAGGAGTAGGTGCATCTAGAGTAAGAGATTTATTTGAAAAAGCTAAAGAAAAATCTCCTTGTATTATATTTATTGATGAAATAGATGCAATAGGTAGAGCTAGAGGAAAAAATAATATTGCTGGATCAAATGATGAAAGAGAAAATACTTTAAATCAATTACTTACTGAAATGGATGGATTTGGCACTCAAACTAATGTCATAGTATTAGCAGCTACTAATAGATCTGATATTTTAGATAAAGCATTATTACGTCCTGGACGTTTTGATAGAACTATTTTAGTTGAAACACCTGAATTAAATGAAAGAAAAGAAATCTTTAAAGTTCATTTAAAAAAATTAGTTTTATCAAAAACAGTAGATATTGATTTTTTAGCAAGACAAACACCAGGATTTAGTGGCGCAGATATAGCTAATATTTGTAATGAATCTGCATTAATTGCAGCTCGCAAAAATAGATCTAAAATTCAACATCAAGATTTTTTAGATGCGATAGATAGAATTATAGGAGGATTAGAAAAAAAAAATAAAATTATTAAACCTCATGAAAAAAAACGTATAGCATATCATGAAGCTGGACATGCAGCCATTAGTTGGTTATTAGAATATGCATCTCCTTTAGTCAAAGTAACAATTGTTCCTAGAGGTAAATCATTAGGCTCTGCATGGTATTTACCTGAAGAAAGACAATTAACTACTCCGGAGCAAATGAAAGATGAAATATGTGCTTTATTAGCTGGTAGAGGTGCAGAAGAAATTATTTTCAATAATGTTTCTACAGGTGCATTAAATGATTTAGAAAGGGTTACAAAACAAGTTCAATCTATGGTAGTAATTTTTGGATTAAATGAAAAAGTAGGTAATATTTCTTATTACGATTCTACTGGACAAAATGAATATTCATTTTCTAAACCTTATAGTGAGAAAACTGCACAAACTATAGATGAAGAAATATTTAAAATTATTACAGAACAATATAATAGAGCAAAATATTTATTAAATAAGAATAAAGATAAACTTTCTATGCTTGCTAATGAATTGTTAGAAAAAGAAGTAATTTTTAGAGAAGATTTAAAAAAAATTTTTGGAGATAGACCATTTTCTGATAATGAAAATGGTATAGACAATGTATTAAAAATAGTAAATAATAATTATTTATCTTAATCAACAATGTATTATAATGTATTATAAATTTAACTCTGAATTTATTATAAGATTATTAACAGGAATAATTTATATATTATTAATATTTTTTGCTATTGAACAAGGAGACAAATTATTTAGAATTTTAATGATGATATTTTCTTATATTTGTTTTTTTGAATTATTAATAATTTTTAAAATATATATTAAGTTAATTCAATCTTCGTTATATATTTTAATATGTCCAATATTAATTGATTTAATAATTTCAAAAAAATTATACATAATTTTTTTTATTATATATTATATATATATAATGTTTCAATTGTTTTGTTTAAAATGTTCTTATAAAGAAAAAATTAATCAAATCATTCATGTCCTATTTGGATTATTTTATATTATCATTCCTTTTTATTTATCTACTATTATTTATTCTAATTTTGATCATGGGAAAGACATTATTTTGAATACTTTTCTTATGATTTGGACTAATGATACTTGTTCATTTATAATTGGCAAACAATTGGGAAAAAATATAATTTCTATATCAATATCTCCTAAAAAAACTGTAGAGGGAGTTTTTGGAGGAATGTTATTTTGTTTTATATTAAGTTTATATATACAAATATGGTGGTTAGATATTGAGTGGATTTTTTTATCTATTGTTATTTCTATATTTGCTACAATAGGTGATTTTATAGAATCAATAATTAAAAGATCTTATAATGTTAAACATTCTGGCATATTATTTCCTGGACATGGAGGATTTTTAGATCGATTTGATAGTTATATTATAGTTATACCAATTATTACAATCATTTTTTTTATTAAACATTTAATCATCTGATAATAAATACATAATCAAATACTAATTCAACAAATATAAATTAGAAGAATTAGTATTTTTATATAAAGATTAATTATTTAACTTCTTCAAAATCAACGTCTTGTACATTATTATTGTCTTTATGTTTATTATGATTTTCTTTATCTTTATTAGATGTATTAGAAGATGTATTAGAAGATGTATTAGAAGATGTATTAGATGTTGTATTATGTGTATTAGAATTGGATGTATTTTTATAAATATCTTGTGATGCTTTGATCCAAATATCATTTAATTTTTTTGTATAAATATCTATGTCATGCAAATTTTTTTTTGCATGTGCATTTTTTAATTCTTTTAAAGAATTTTGTATTTGTGTTTTATGAGATGATGATAATTTTTTATCATGTTCTTTTAATTGTTTTTCTATTTGAAAAATTTGATTATCTGCTGTATTTAATTTGTCTATTTCACTTTTAATTTTTTCATCTTGTTTTAGATTTTTTTCTGCATCCTGTTTCATTTTATCAATTTCTTCTTGATTTAAACCTGAAGATGTTTCTATACGTATAGATTGTTTTTTACCAGTTCCTTTATCTTTTGCAGAAACATTAAGAATTCCATTAGCATCAATATCAAAACTTACTTCTATTTGAGGTGTACCTCTTGGAGCTGGTGGAATATCAACTAAATCAAATCGTCCAATTTCTTTATTATCCTTAAACATTGATCGATCTCCTTGTCCTACTCTAATAGTAACAGCAGCTTGATTATCTGCAGCAGTAGAAAATACTTCTGATTTTTTAGTTGGAATAGTAGTATTAGAATCTATTAATTTGGTAAATACACCACCTAAAGTTTCAATTCCAAGAGATAATGGAGTCACATCTAATAATAACACATCTTGTACATCTCCTGCTAATACACCACCTTGTATAGCTGCACCTATAGCTACAACTTCATCTGGATTAACTCCTTTAGATGGTTTTTTGTTAAAAAATGATTCAACTCCTTCTTGTACTTTTGGTATTCTTGTAGATCCACCTACTAATATTATTTCATCTATATCTTGACTTGTAAGTTCTGCAGATTTCATTGCAGTTTCACATGGATGAATAGATCTGTGTATTAATTTTTCTGATAATTGTTCAAATTTAGATCTTGTTAATTTAATTACTAAATGTTTTGGTCCTGAATTTGTTGCAGTAATATATGGTAAATTAATTTCTGTTTGTGTTGATGAAGATAATTCAATTTTAGCTTTTTCAGATGCTTCTTTTAAACGTTGAAGTGCCATTGGATCTTTTCTTAAATCTATTTTTTCTAATGAATAAAATTCATTAGCTAAATAATCAATAATTACTTGATCAAAATCATCTCCACCTAAATGAGTATCACCATTAGTAGCAAGTACTTCAAAGACACCATCTCCTAATTCAAGAATAGAAACATCAAATGTTCCACCTCCTAAATCATATACTACAATTTTTTTGTTTTGTTTTCCTTTATCTAATCCATATGCTAATGCTGCTGCAGTAGGTTCATTAATAATTCTTTCAACTTTTAATCCAGCAATTTCACCAGCTTCTTTAGTAGCTTGTCTTTGTGCATCATTAAAATATGCTGGAACAGTAATCACTGCTTGATTTACTGTATGCCCTAAATAATCTTCTGCAGTTGTTTTCATTTTTTGAAGAATCATAGCTGATATTTCTTGAGGAGCATATAATCTAGTTTCTATCTTCACACGTGGAGTATTATTACCACCTTTTACCATTTGATACGGAACATATTTTAATTCTTCTGTAATTTCTGAATACATTCTTCCCATAAATCTTTTAATAGAAAAAATAGTTTTTTTGTAATTTGTTACAGATTGTCTTTTAGCAGGATCTCCAATTTTTCTTTCACCACCCTCTACAAATGCTACTACAGAAGGTGTAGTTCTTTTTCCTTCTGAATTTGGAATTACTACCGGATCATTAATTTCCATTACAGATACACATGAATTTGTTGTTCCTAAATCAATTCCTATAATTTTACTCATATTTATTTTAAGTTTTTTGAATTTATCCTTAATGTTTCAATACTCCAATCATTATGCCATAATATATTACATGTTAATACTTATGTTAATAAATAAAAAAATTATTTTTTATATGACAAAAAGTCATTTAATTTTATTTTTTATATTAATTTACAAAATTATAAAAAATGGATTCTTTAAGTTTTAAAACTACATATCATATCAATCAAAAAACATGGATCATTATAGATGCGAATGGTCAACAATTAGGACGATTATCCTCGATAATAGCATTAAAAATAAGAGGTAAACATAAACCTAATTTTTCTCCACATTTAAATTGTGGTGATCATGTCATTGTTATTAATTCTTCTAAAATAGAATTATCTGGTAATAAATGGATGTGTAAAAAATATATTCATTATACAGGATATCCTGGAGGACAAAAAACTATTTTAGCGAAAAATATTTTTAAAAAAAATCCTTGTTTATTGATATATAAAGCGGTATGGGGAATGTTACCAAAAAATAGATTAAGAAAAAAATTAATAAAAAATCTTCATATATATTCAGGTGAAATACATAAACATCATCAGTTAAATATTAAATCTTTAAAAAAATAAAAATATGAAAATTCACGCTATAGGTAGAAGAAAAAGATCATTGGCTAGGATTTATTTACAATATGGAAATGGAAAAATTATTATTAATTCTATAAATTATAAAAAATATTTTTCAAAATATACTCAAAATAAAATTTTACATCCATTTCAACTTTTCGATTATAATAATAAATTTAATATTGATATTAAAGTTATTGGAGGTGGATATAATGGGCAAGCAGAAGCAATTTCTTTAGCAATTTCTAGAGCTCTTTGTATGTTAGATACAAATCATAAAGAATTATTAAAAAAATATGGATTATTAACTAGAGATTCTCGTGAAGTAGAAAGAAAAAAATTTGGACAAAAAAAAGCAAGAAAACAATTTCAGTTTTCAAAACGTTAATTTTATAATTATGGAAATAGAAAGAAATAATCAATCAACAAAATCAGAAAAAACAAAAGATATCAATAATGTTATTAATAAAAAACAAAAAGAACCAATACAATTAGAAAAACAAATCAATAATATTATTCCGAAAATAAATAATGAATCAACAAAATCAGAAAAAACAAAAGATATCAATAATGTTATTAATAAAAAACAAAAAGAACCAATACAATTAGAAAAACAAATCAATAATATTATTCCGAAAATAAATAATGAATCAACAAAATCAGAAAAAACAAAAGATATCAATAATGTTATTAATAAAAAACAAAAAGAACCAATACAATTAGAAAAACAAATCAATAATATTATTCCGAAAACAAATAATCAATCAATAACATCAGAAGAAAAAATCAACAATATTATTATTGATAATAATATAAATATTCCAAGAATAACAGGTACGAAATTTAATATGATAGATTTATTAAAAGCTGGAGTTCATTTTGGACATGTTGCAAGAAAATGGAATCCGAATATGAGCCCATTTATATTTATGAAAAAAAAAGGAATTCATATTATAGATTTATCAAAAACAATTATTAAGTTATATCAAGCATGTAAAGAATTAATAAAAATTATATCTTTTGGAAAAAAAATTTTATTAGTAGGGACTAAAGCACAAGCTAAAGAAAAAGTTATGTTTTATGCAAAAATTTTAAATATGCCATGTGTTACAGAAAGATGGTTGGGTGGATTATTAACTAATTTTTCTACTATTCGTAAATCAATAAAAAAAATGAATAATATAGAAAAAATGAAAAAAAATGGAACTTTTGATACGTTATCCAAAAAAGAACGGTTATTAATAAACAGAATATATTCAAAATTATATAAAAATTTAGGTAGTATTTCTTCAATGAATCAATTACCAGGAGGAATATTTTTAATTGATCCATATAAAGAAAAAATTGCATTATCTGAAGCTATTAAATTAAAAATTCCAATTTTTGCAATGATAGATACTAATACTAATCCAAATAATATTCAATTTCCAATTCCATCTAATGATGATTCTTCTAAATCTATTAATTTAATTTTACAAATTATTACAAACATAATTGTTAAAAATCAATAATTTACAAATAATTATGACAATAAATATTGATCAAATTTATAAACTAAGAAAAAAAACTGGAATAGGTATTTTAGATTGTAAAAATGCTCTTATTAAATCAAATGGACATTTTGAAGAAGCAATTATATTTTTAAGAAAAAAAGGTAAAAAAATTTATTTCAAAAAATCATTAGATGACATAAAACATGGAGCCATTATATCGATTACTAATCAAAATAAAAATATTGGTAATATTATTGGATTAAGTTGTGAAACAGATGCTTTATCTACAAGTCGAGAATTTATTTTTTTTTTAAAAAAAATTGCTAATATATCTTTATGTTATAATAATAAAGAATTTTTTTTGAATAAAATTAAAAATTTAATTTATGATCAAATTGCAATTACTAGTGAAAAAATAGAATTAAAAATTTTTGAACAAATTCATTCTCCATGTGTATTACATTATACTCATTATTACAAAATAGCTACTTTAGTTGGATTTTTATCTACAATAAAAACAGAAGAATATAATAAATATACTAATGATCTTAAAAATATAGTTCTTCATATTACTGCAATGAATCCAATTTCTATAAATCAAAATGATTTTCCAAAATCATTAATTAAAAAAGAATTAGAAATTATTAAAGATCAAATCAAAAATGAAAATCAATCAGAAACTATTAAAAATTCAATGATTTCTGGAAAAATTAAAAAATTTATAATGAATAATACATTGATAAATCAAAAATATATTAAAAATACTAAAATTACTATTCAAGAATATTTAAAAAATTTTAAACATATACAAATTAATAATTATAAAAGAATTAGTATTTCATGAGTAGTAATATAAAAAAAATAATGTTGATGATTTTAGATGGTTGGGGGATTTCTAATCCAGAAAATGTTGATGTTTCCGCAATAGAACAAGCTCAAACTCCATTTATAGATTTTTGTTATCGTAAATATCCATCTATTAATATACATGCATCAGGACAATATGTTGGGTTACCTTATAATCAAGCCGGTAATTCAGAAGTAGGCCATATACATTTAGGATCTGGACGAAAAGTCACACAAAGTTTAGAAAAAATTAATTTAGCAATAAAAAATAATCATTTATCATATGACATTGATCCTATTTTAAATTATGTTTCATTTTATAAAAAAAAATTACATTTTATTGGTTTACTGTCTGATGGTGGAGTCCATTCTCATATAAATCATTTAATTTATTTACTTAAATTAGCAAATAATAAAAAATTATCACAAGTATTTGTACATGTTTTTACAGATGGTAGAGATTCGGATCCTAAAAAAGGTATTCTTTATATAAAAACTTTATTAGATGTAATGAAACAAACTGTTGGTCAATTATCTACTGTTATGGGAAGATATTATGCAATGGATAGAAATAATAAATGGGAAAGAACACAAATTGCATTTGATGCAATGGTACATGCTAAAGGGATTAAAACAAGAAATATTTTTGATTATCTTGAAAAATCTTATCAAGATGGTCATACTGATGAATTTTTATATCCATCTATTATAGTAGATAAATTGTATAATCCGATTTCTCAAATAGAAACTAACGATGTAGTTTTTTGTTTTAATTTTCGTCCAGATCGTTCAAAACAAATTACTGAATTATTCATTCAAGATAAACATAAATTAAATCTATATTATATTACTATGACTTCTTATTCATATGATTTAAAATATAAAAATGTACATGTTATTTGTAATCAAAAAAAGTTATCTAATACTTTAGGAGAAATATTAGCAAATGAAGGAAAAAAACAACTTAGAATTGCTGAAAGTGAAAAATATCCACATGTTACATTTTTTTTTTCAGGTGGGGAAGAAGCAGCTTTTATAGGAGAAAAAAGAAAAATTTGTTTATCACCTAAAGTTTCAACATATGATTTAGCACCTAAAATGAGTGCTAAAAAAATAGTAAATATGATTATTCCAGAATTAAATAGTCAAAATGCAGATTTTATCTGTTTAAATTTTGCTAATCCAGATATGGTGGGTCATACAGGAAATATGTTAAAAACTATAGAAGCTTGTGAATATATAGATAATTGTGTAAAAATATGTTATCAAATTGCAATGAAAAATATGTATTCTATAATTATTGTTGGTGATCATGGAAATGCAGATTATATGATAAATAAAGATGGAACTCCAAATACATCTCATACTACGTCTTTAGTTCCTTTTATTCTTATAGATCCAGAATATTATTTTATAGAAACAAAAGAAACAAAACATTTTTTAATAAAAGAACAATGTAGTTTATGTGATGTTGCTCCTACAATTTTACAATTAATGAATTTAAACGTTCCTAATATTATGAGTGGTCATTCTATAATTAATAAAATATGATACAATTAAAAACACTAGAAGATATTTTATTAATTAAAAAAAGTGCATTTTTAGCTTCTAAAACATTAGGACTATTAGCTGGAGAAATTAAACCAGGAGTAACATCACTTTATTTAGATAAAATAGCTGAAATTTTTATTCGTGATCATGGTGGACTTCCTGCATTTTTAGGATTATATAATTTTCCAAATACATTATGTGTATCTCCTAATAATCAAGTGGTACATGGAATTCCAAATAATGAACCATTATGTGAAGGAGATGTATTATCCGTAGATTGTGGTGTATATATGAATGGATTTTATGGAGAACATGCATATACTTTTGAAGTTGGAGAAGTAAAAAATCATGTAAAACAATTTCTAAATTGTTCTAAAAAATCTTTATATATAGGTATTGCTAATTGTACAACTGAAAATTATATTGGTGATATTGGTTATTCTATAGAATCTTTTATAAAAAATAGTGGATATTATATTGTAAAAGATTTAGTAGGTCATGGATTAGGAAAAAAAATGCATGAAGATCCAGAAGTTCCAAATTTTGGAATAAAAGGAAAAGGATTAAAATTACAAAATGGATTTGTTCTTTCAATAGAACCAATGGTTAATAAAGGAACCTCAGAAGTAATTTTTCATAAAGATGGATGGACAGTAACAACTAAGGATAATAGTATTTCCGCACATTTTGAGCATAATATTGCAATTTTAGATGGATATCCATGCTTACTTTCTACTTTTCGTTATATTTATGAAAAATTAAATATAAATTCTACAATTTTACAAGAAGAAAATCCGTTTCAAAATAAGAAAATTTATGTTAATCATATCTAATATTATATGCCAACAATACAACAATTAATAAGGAAAGGAAGAAATTCAATGTCAAAAAAAAGAAAATCTCTTGCATTAGGTTTATGTCCTCAAAAACGTGGAGTTTGTATTCGTGTGTATACAACTACTCCAAAAAAACCCAATTCTGCTATGAGAAAAGTGGCAAGAGTGAGATTTACCAATGGTAAAGAAGTTATTACTTATATTACGGGAGAAGGTCATAATCTGCAAGAACATTCTATTGTTCTTGTTAAAGGTGGTCGAGTGAAAGATTTACCAGGTGTAAAATATAAAATTGTTAGAGGAGCTCGTGATACTGCTGGAGTAAATGGTAGAAAAAAAAGTCGAAGTAAATATGGTGCTAAAATTACTAAAAATATAAATAAGTAATTAATATGAGAAAAATTAAGCGCAAACAAAAAATATATTTTCCAGATCCAAAGTTTAATGATCCATTGGTTACTAGATTTGTAAATCATTTGATGAAAAATGGTAAAAAAAATTTAGCTTATAAAATTTTTTATCATGCTATGGATAAAATTGATTCTATAAATTCTCATAAAGAGAATAATAAAACTGCATTAGAAATTTGGAAAGAAGGATTAAATAATGTTATGCCTCATGTAGAAGTTAGACATCGTCGTATGGGAGGAGCTAATATTCAAATACCCGTACCGATTGCACCTAAGAATAAAGTGACAAAATCTATTAAATTATTAATTACATCTGCTTATAAAAGAAAAAATGAAAAAACAATGTCTGATAAATTAGCAAGTGAAATTATAGATGCATTTAATTCACAAGGTGAAGCATTTAAGAAAAAAGAAAATATTCATAAAATGGCAGAAGCTAATAAAGCATTTTCTCATTTTAGATTTTAATTATGAGTAAAAATTTAAACTATACTAGAAATATAGGAATTGCGGCTCATATTGATGCTGGAAAAACAACGACTACAGAAAGAATTTTATTTTATACAGGTATTAATCATAAAATTGGAGAAGTTCATGATGGAGCTGCAACAATGGATTGGATGTTACAAGAACAAGAACGTGGAATTACAATTACTTCTGCTGCTACATGTTGTAGATGGAAATATCAAAATCATGAATATAATATTAATATAATTGATACACCAGGTCATGTTGATTTTACAGTAGAAGTAGAAAGATCTTTAAGAGTTTTAGATGGAATGATAGTATTATTTAGTGCTGTAGATGGTGTGGAACCACAATCAGAAACTGTTTGGAGACAAGCTGATAAATATTCTATTCCAAGAATAGCTTTTGTTAATAAAATGGATCGACAAGGTTCAGATTTTTTTAATGTTAGTGTACAAATTAAAAAAATATTAGGTGGTAATTCTGTACCATTACAAATTCCAATTGGATCAGGAGATAATTTTGTTGGAATAGTAGATTTAATAAAACAAAAAGGAATTATATGGAATGAGGAAAATTATGGATTAACATTTAAAGAAATTCCAATTCCATATAATATGAAAAAATTGGTAAAAATTTATTATAATAATATTATTGAATCATTGTCTGAATATGATGATAATATTATGGAAAAATTTTTATATGATCAAAATTCTATTTCTGAAGAAGAAATTATTTTTTCATTAAGAAAAAATACTATTAATATGAATATTATTCCTATTTTTTGTGGATCTTCATTTAAAAATAAAGGTGTTCAAACAATATTAGATGCTGTATGTATGTATTTACCATCACCATTAGAGGTAAAAAATGTTGTAGGTATTAATCCAATAAGTAAAAAAAAAGAGGTTAGAACACCTAATAATAATGATCCATTTTCTGCATTAGCATTTAAAATATCTAGTGATCCATTTGTAGGTAGATTAGCATTTTTTAGAGTGTATTCTGGACAAATTAATGCTGGATCTTATAGTTTTAATGTTAGATCTCATAATAAAGAAAGAATTTCTAGAATTTATCAAATGCATGCAAATAAACAAATTCCTATTAAAAGTATAGGAGCTGGTGATATAGCTGCTATTGTTGGATTAAAAACTATTAAAACTGGAGATACTTTATGTGATGAAAATTATCCAATATTATTAGAGAATATATCATTTCCTGAACCAGTAATTGGTTTAGCTATTGAACCAAAATTAAAATCTGATATTGATAAAATGAGTTTAGCGCTTTCTAAATTGATGGAAGAAGATCCAACTTTTCAAGTTAGAACAGATAGTTATACAGGACAAACTATTATATCCGGTATGGGAGAATTGCATTTAGAAATTATTGTGGATAGAATGAAAAGAGAATTTAAAGTAGAAGTAAATCAGGGGACTCCACAAGTAGAATATAAAGAAGCATTAACTATTGGTATTAAACATAGAGAAATTTATAAAAAACAGACAGGAGGTAGAGGAAAATTTGCTGATATATTATTTAAATTAGAACCAGGAGATTCTGGAACACATGGATTAGAATTTATTAGTAAGATAAAAGGAGGAAATATTCCAAAAGAGTATTTACCAGCTATAGAAAAAGGATGTAGAGATATGATGAAAAATGGTCCATTATTTGGTTATGAAATTGATAATGCTAAAATTACTATTTTAGATGGTTCATATCATGCTGTTGATTCTGATCAAATTTCTTTTGAAATAGCAGGAAAATTAGGATTTAAAACTGCTGCTAAAAAAACTAAACCCATTTTATTAGAACCAATTATGAAATTGGAAGTAATAATTCCAGAAGATAATATGGGTGATATTATAGGAGATTTAAATAAAAGAAGAGGAATGATTCAAAGTATGATTGATAAAAAAAATACAAAAATAATTAAAGCTATGATTCCATTATCAGAAATGTTTGGATACGTTACTGTATTAAGAACATTATCGTCTGGACGTGGAACATCCAGTATGGAATTTTCTCATTATGATTCTGTGCCAAATAATATTATAAATAATATTATAAATAAATAAATAATTAACATTAAATATTAAATATGGGGCATAATATAAAAATTAAGTTAAAATCGTATGATTATCATCTTTTAGATAAATCGGCAGAAAAAATTGTAAATTCAGTATTACCAACTGGGGTTATATTAAATGGACCTGTTCCATTACCTACGGAAAAAAAAATATATACTGTTTTACGATCACCGCATGTTAATAAAAAATCTAGGGAACAATTTGTATTACCTACTCATAAAAGATTATTACAGATACATAATGCATCTTCTAAAACAGTTGATGCTTTAATGAAATTAGAATTACCGAGTGGAGTAGAAGCAGAGATAAAAGTATAATAAAATAAATAATATAATATGTTACAATTAAAAGGATTAATAGGATTGAATTTAGGAATGACTAGTATTTTTTCTGAAAAAGGATATAATATTCCGTGTACATTAATAAAATTTGAATCATGTTATATTACACAAATTAAAACAATAGAAAAAGATGGATATGAAGCTATTCAATTAGGTGTGTTAAATAAAAAAATTAAACATACTAATAAACCTTTATTGGGTCATTTTCATAAATCAGGTATTTCACCAAAAAAAAAACTTATAGAAATTAGAAATTTTACTGTCTTAAATAAGACTACTATCAATAATTCTACTATAGATATTAAAGTTGGATTATGTATTAATATAAATCAATTATTCTCAGTTGGAGAATTAGTAAATATACAGTCTTTTTCTAAAGGAAAAGGATTTCAAGGAGTAGTTAAAAAACATGGATTTTCTGGAGTAGGTGAAAAAAGTCATGGACAGCATAATCGTTTAAGAGCACCAGGGTCAATAGGGGCTGGTTCTGATCCATCTAGAGTATTTAAAGGTAAAAAAATGGCAGGCAGAATGGGAAATAGAAAAATTACGATTAAAAATTTAAAAATATTACAAATTAATATAGACAAACAAATACTTATTATTAAAGGATCAGTTCCAGGAAATAAATATTCATATTTAATAATTAAAAAACAAAAATGAAATTAAATATTTTAAATCAACATGGAAATTTTACTGATAAAGAAATAGATTTTAAAGATATCATATTATCTACAAAATCTTATAATCATTGTATTTATTTAGAAATTAAACGATATCTTTCTGCACAACGTCAAGGAACTCATTCTGCTAAAAATAGAAGTAAAATTATTGGTAGTAATAGAAAATTACATAAACAAAAAGGTCTTGGTGGATCTAGAAAAGGAAGTATCAAAAATCCTTTATTTAGAGGAGGTGGTAGAATTTTTGGTCCTATTCCAAAAAAATATAATATAAAAAAAACCAATAAAATAACTAAACATTTAGTGAGACAATCTATTTTAAAATATAAATTGACAACAAATACAGTTTTTATAGTAGAAGATATTAAATTAACTAATCCTAGTACTAAAACATTAGTCAAAATTTTAGTTTCCATGAAACTAAATAATAATAAAAAATCATTAATGATTATTAATAATATAAACAATAATTTATATTTATCTTCTAGAAATTTACAAAATTTTAAATTATTATTAATAAATAATTTAAATAGTTATTTATTATTAAAATATTATTATATCATTTTTACTGAAAGTGCATTAATAAATGTATTTAATTTTTTCAAAAAAAAATAGATGATCATATGAATTTAATTATTAAGCCTTTTATATCTAAAAAAACATCTTTTTTTCAAGAAAAACATAGATGTTATACTTTTTTAATAAGATTAAATAGTAATAAAATTGAATTAAGAAAAGAATTAAATGAAATGTTTGGAGTAACAATTAAATGTATTAGAACGATGATTTATTATAAAAAAGATAAATCAAAATATACTAAAAAAGGATTATTACGAGGAAAAACTAATAAAGTTAAAAAAGCTATCATTCAATTACAAGATAATCAATATATTGATTTTTTATATAAACAAGATAATTCTAAAAATTTAAATAATTAATTCTGTTATGTTATGTCAATAAAAAAATTAAAAGCTATTACTCCTGGACAACGTTTTAGAGTTATTAATAAGTGTGAACAAATTACCAGAGATTTTCCTGAAAAATCTTTGATATTAGGTAAATATAAAACTGGTGGTCGAAATAATATGGGTAGAAGAACTATTAGATATTTTGGTGGAGGACATAAACAAAAATATAGAGTAATTGATTTTAAAAGAAGAAAATTTGGTATTTATGCAACAATAAAATCAATTGAATATGATCCTAATAGATCATCTTTAATTTCTCTTTTACATTATCAAGATGGTACAAAAAGTTATATTATAGCTATTGAAGGTTTTAAAATAGGACACAAAGTGATTTCTGGAACAAATATTCCTTTTAATATAGGAAATTCTTCATTTTTAAGAGAAATCCCATTAGGAACAAATTTATGTTGTATAGAACTATTACCTGGTCAAGGTGCTAAAATTGCTAGAAGTGCTGGTAATTATGCACAATTATTTGCAAAAGATCAAAAATATGCTACATTAAAATTTCCATCTGGAGAAATGAGAATGATTATGTTAGATTGTATGGCAACTATTGGTATAGTATCTAATTCAGATCATAAATTAGTAATGCTTGGTAAAGCAGGAATAAGTCGTTATTTAGGAAAACGACCTAGAACACGAGGTGTTGCTATGAATCCTGTGGATCATCCTATGGGAGGTGGAGAAGGAAAAGCATCTGGTGGAATACCTAGAAGTAGAAAAGGAGTTCCATCTAAAGGTTTTAGAACTCGTTCTAAAAATAAATATTCTAATAAATATATTTTAAAAAGAAGAAAAAAATAAATTGTTTAGTTGTATGCCTAGATCTTTAAAAAAAGGACCATATGTATATCATAAATTATATAAAAAAGTATTACAAAATATTAAATTAGGTAAAAATAAAATTATTAAAACATGGTCTAGACCTACTACTATTATTCCTGATTTTGTTGGACAAAGATTTGCTATTCATAATGGTAGAAAGTTTATAACTATATATATTACTGAAAATATGATTGGACATAAATTAGGTGAATTTGCACCAACTCGTACATTTAAAGGACATTCTGGTAGTCATAAAAATAAATCTAAAATTTCTACCTAATGAATAAAAAATTAGTAATTAATAAAAATTTGATAAATGAATCAACTAAAACTAAATGTATATGTTCTATTTTAAATGGTATAAGAATAGCTCCAAGAAAAATTAGATTAATAGCGAACATTATTAGATATCAACAAGTAGAAAATGCATTATCTATATTAAAATATACTAAAAAAAAATATATTTCTATTTGTTTAAGTAAATTAATTCTTTCTACAATATCTAATTGGAATAGAAAACATCATCATCATATAGATGATAATAATTTATTTATTATAAAAATTATGGTAAATCAAGGAAAAACGTTAAAAAGAATTCGTCCAGTTCCACAAGGTAGAGGACATAAAATAAGAAAAAAATCAAGTAATATTATTATATGTATAGGCAATCAAAATAGAAGATAATTATGGGACAAAAAACAAATCCAATTATGAATCGTTTAGGAATTATTACAGGATGGCAATCTTCTTGGTGTAAAAATTATAAAGAAAGAATTAAAGAAGATTTTCAAGTAAGAAGATATATAGAAGCTCGTTTTCCTAAAGGAATTATATCTAGAATTTTTATAGAAAGAACTATGAAATTTATTACTGTCACTATTAGAACTTCTCGTCCTGCAATTGTAATTGGTAAAGGTGGTGAAGAAGTAGATACAGTTAGAAAAGAATTAAAAAAAATTACTAAAAAAGAAATTCAAATTAATATCTCTGAAGTTAAACGTCCAGAATTAGATGCTTCTTTGGTAGCAAAAAATTTAGTAAAACAATTAGAAAATAGAATTTCTTATAAAAAAGCCATGAAAATATCTATTTTTTCTGCGATGAGAATGAATGCAAAAGGAATTAAAATTCAAATGTCTGGAAGATTAAATGGTGCTGAAATGGCAAGATGTGAATCTTATAAAGAAGGTAGAATTTCATTAGGGACTTTTCGTGCAGATGTAGATTATCATATGGCAGTAGCTCATACCGTATATGGAAGCATAGGAATTAAAGTGTGGATTATGAAAGGAGAAATATATGGTAAAAGAGATCTTTATCCATTATTTCGTTTAAATAAAAAACACAAATTAAATAAACAACATTCAATTTTTAATAGAAAAAAAAATCGTAATTTTTCAAAATGACAATATGATTTATGTTACAACCAAAAAAAACAAAGTATAAAAAAACACAAAAAGGACGTATACGTGGTAAGTCATATAATGGATGTTTACTTACTAGAGGTTTATATGGAATCAAGGCATTAGAATCTTCTTGGATAACATCTAGACAAATAGAAGCTGCACGTGTAGCGGCTACTAGATATATGAAAAGAGAAGGACAATTATGGATTAATATTTTTCCTGATAAACCAGCTACTAAGAAACCACAAGAAGTTAGAATGGGAAAAGGGAAAGGGCCTGTAGAATTTTGGGTAGCAGTTGTAAAAATGGGAAAAATATTATTAGAAATTGATGGTGTTAGTATGGTAATAGCTAAAGAAGCATTAAGATTAGCTGCTCAAAAATTTCCAATAAAAATGAAATTTATATATTCAAAAAAATATATAAATAATTAATTATGAAATATTCTGAAATTATTCTTTTATCTAATAAAGAAGTTGAAAACAAATTAGAAGAATATCGTAAATTATATAAAAAAGTAATATTTAATCACACATTTGGTTTAAGTAAAAATCCTTTGCAAATATTATCTATAAGAAAAATTATTGCTCGATTAAACACTAAATTACATCAAAAAAAATATTAATATATTATGTTAAATACTTTAAATGATAAAAATAAATATAATAAAAAAAAATATAATCGAATTAATATTAGAAAACAAAGAATTGGTATAGTAATTAGCGATAAAATGAATAAAACAGTTATTGTTAATGAAATGAAAAAAACTATACATAAATATTATGGAAAAAGTATTTTAGTACGAAAAAAATATATGGTTCATGATGAAAATAATTCTTCAAAAAATGGAGATAAAGTTAGTATAATGGAAACACGTCCACTTAGTAAACATAAATCTTGGAGATTAGTTTCAATTTTACAAAAATCTTTATAATTATATATAATATTGTGTGTATTATGTTACAACAAGAATCTATATGTAAAGTTTCAGATAATACAGGTGCTAAGAAAGCTTTAATTATTCGTGTATTAGGTGGATCTAATAAAAAATATGCATATTTAGGAGATATGATTGTAGTTACAATTAAAGAATCTAATCCAAGTGGAAATTTAATTAAAAAAGGTAAAATATCTAAAGCTGTTATAATAAGAACCAAAAAAAAAACTAAAAGAAAAGATGGATCTTATATTAGTTTTGATGATAATGCTTGTGTTTTAATTAATGATTCTGGTGAATTATTAGGAACAAGAGTTTTTGGACCAGTAGCAAGGGAATTAAGAGAAAAAAAATATATGAAAATTATATCATTAGCTCAAGAAGTTTTATGAATAAAAATAAATCTATTAAAACAGGTGATAAAGTTATTATTTTATCAGGAAATTATAAAAAATCTCATGGTATTGTTTCTAAAATAATTAAAAAAAAAAATAAAATAATAATTCAAGGAATTAATTTAGTTAAAAAACATATTAAACCTAATTCTAAAAATACTAAAGGAGGAATTATAGAAATAGAAGCAGCTATACATATATCTAACGTAAAAAAAGTATTTAATTCAAAAAATGAAATATCAAATTCAATTAAAAAAATTATATAATGAGAAGATTATTTCAAGTTTAATGAAATTATTTAAATATCCTTCTTGTATGGCCGTACCTAAATTGAAAAAAATTATTATTCATAAAGGTATTGGTTCTATAATATATGATAAAAATATAATTAATCAATCAGTTATAGAATTAACTGATATTTCTGGACAAAAAGCAATTTTATGTTTAGCAAAACATGATGAATCTGGATTTAAATTAAGAAAAGGAATGCCAATAGGTATTAAAGTAACTTTAAGAAGATCAAAAATGTATGAATTTTTAGAAAGATTAATTAAAATTGCATTACCTAGAGTAAGAGATTTTAATGGAATTAAAACTAGTAGTTTTGATGGAATGGGAAATTATAATCTTGGTATAGAGGAACAAATGATTTATCCAGAAGTAAATTTATATGAAATTAAGAAAAATATTGGAATGAATGTTACATTTGTAACTTCTGCTAAAAATGATATAGAAGCTAAAGAATTGTTATCTCATTTTGGAATTCCGTTTAAACATACAAAATAATATGGCTAAAGAATCTATTAAAGCAAGACAAAAAAAAAGAGAAAAAATTGTATTGAAGTATGCAAAAATAAGAAAAAAATTAAAATTATCAAATAATTATAAATTATTACAACAATTACCTAGAAATGCATCTCCAGTAAGATTAAGAAATAGATGTTCTATTACAGGTCGTTGTAGAGGATATATGAGAAAATTTGGAATATCTAGAATTATGTTTAGAAATTTAGTAGCTCAAGGTTTAATACCAGGAGTAAAAAAAGTGAGTTGGTAATATTATGAAAACAGATCCTATTTCTGATTTTTTAACTAGAATTAGAAATGCATGTACAGTAAAACATAAATTTTTAGATATTTATTATTCTAAATTGAAACAAGAACTGTCTAAAGTATTATTACAAAATGGTTATATTTTAGATTTTAAAATAACAAATAATAATCAAAATATCAAAATTATTAAAATTGCTTTAAAATATTATAAAAATACATCAGTTATTCAAAATCTTATTAGAATTAGTAAACCAGGATTAAGAAAATATACAAAATATAAAAATTTACCTAGAGTATTAAATGGTTTAGGAATAGCGATTATTTCTACATCATATGGTATTTTAACAGATAAACAAGCTAGAAAACAAAAATTAGGTGGAGAAATTTTATGTTATATTTTTTAAATAAAAATAATGTCAAAAATTGGTAATTTACCTATTTTAATTCCAAATAATGTTAATATAACTATTAATAATAATCAAATTAATATTTTTGGAAAATTTGGAAATTTAAGTCAAATAATTTCTAAATATATTAGGGTAAAAATAAAAAATAATTTCTTATTCTTAACAAGAATCAAAGAAGATAAAGAATCTAAGTCTTTACATGGTTTATATCGTGTATTAATAAATAATATGATAATTGGGGTTCAATATAAATTTATTAAAAAATTAGAATTAGTAGGTATAGGATATCGAGTATCTAAAATTTTTAATAATTTATTAGAATTTAATGTAGGTTATTCTCACAATATTATACTTGAAGTTCCTAAAGAAATTAATATAGAAATTAAAATAGAAAAAGGAAAAAATCCTATTTTAATTTTAAAATCTATTAATAAACAACTTTTAGGACAAGTTGCATCAAAAATACGTTCATTTAGAAAACCTGAACCATATAAAGGCAAAGGAATTAGATATGTAAATGAATATATTAGAAAAAAAGCTGGAAAATCAGCTTAATTATAATAAAGCTTAATAATAATTATAATAATGAAAAAATATAATATAGGTAATAAATTAAGAATTTCTGTATTTAGAAGTAATAAACATATATATGTACAAATTATTGATGATAATTTTGGAAAAACTTTAATTTCTTCTTCTTCAATTGAGATTATTAAAAGAGATGGTAAAATTAAAAATCAAACTAAAATAGAATTATCTTATGAAGTTGGAAAATTATTAGGAATAAAAGCTAAAAAATTAAATTTAAAACAAGTAGTTTTTGATAAAGGGAAATATATGTATCATGGAAGAGTTAAATCATTAGCAAATGGAATTAGAAAAATGGGATTAAATTTTTAAACAAATGAGTTCATTAATAGAAAAAAAAAAATATTCTAATTTTGAATTAAAAGAAAAATTAGTAGGAGTTACTAGAGTTTGTAAAGTTACAAAAGGTAGAAGATATTTTAGTTTTAGTGCTATTGTAATTAAGGGGAATGAAAATGGATTAGTAGGATATGGTTTTGGAAAATCAAAAGAAGCTACTGATGCTATTCATAAAGCTGGAGAACAAGCTAAAAGAAATTTGCATCAAATTTGTATTTCAAATGGAACTATTCCTCATGCACAAGAAGCTAAATATGGAGGAGCTAGAATTTTAATCAAACCAGCATCTGAAGGAACAGGAATTATAGCAGGTGGATCATTAAGAGCCGTTTTAGAAGCAGTAGGATTAAGAAATGTATTATCTAAATCAAAAGGATCATCTAATACACATAATGTTATCAAAGCTACCATTAAAGCATTAGATTTAATTAGAAATGTTCAAATTATTTCTAAACAAAGAGGCATTTCTATTGAAGAAGTATTTCATGGTATAAAATAAAAAAAATGTATTTAAATTGTTTAAAACCAAATAAAAAATCTAATAAAAAAAAAATTAGATTAGGAAGAGGTCAAGGAAGTGGAAAAGGAGGTACATGTGGAAAAGGACATAAAGGAGCTAAATCCCGTTCTGGCTATTCTAATAAATTAGGATTTGAAGGTGGACAAAATCCAATACAACGAAGAATCCCAAAATTTGGATTTACAAATAAAAATAAAAAAAAATATTGTTGTATTAATTTAGATGTAATACAAAATTTAATCGATAATAAAATTATCATAGATAATGTGATAAATAAAAAGATATTTGTAAAATATCGTTTAATAAAAAAGAATTGTAATTTAATTAAAATTTTAGCAGGTAAAGGATATTTTAAATCATCAATAACAATTGAAGCATCCAAATTTAGTAAAAAATCTATGTTATATATCAAAAATGCTGGTGGAAAATGTTTATGTAAATAAAATATTATGAATCATTTAATTCTTGCTATATGCAATATTTGGAATGCTAAAAATTTAAGAAAAAAAATATTAATTACAATTAATTTATTATTAATTTATCGTTTTGGTGCATATATACCATTACCTGGAATTAATCCTTTAGAAATTAGTAATTTTCTTAATAATTTACATTCGGGATCTAAAGGTTTAATGCAAATTTTATCTTCATTTACAGGTGGTGCGTTTAATAGAGCTTCAATATTTGCATTAGGAGTTATGCCATATATATCTGCTTCAATTATAGTACAATTAATGTGTATTATTATACCTAGTTTAAATAGATTACAAAAAGATGGAGAAAGTGGAAGAAAACAAATAAATATTTTAACTAGATGGTTAACATTAGCAGTATGTTTTATACAAGCACCATTTTATTTAATTTCTTTAACTAAACAATTTATTCCTATATCTTCTTTTTATTCTTCATATTTATTAAATATGAATTTATTACATGATCAAATTTTATTTTGGATTCTTGGAATAATTATTTTAACTTGTGGTACAATATTTACAATGTGGATTGGAGATAGAATCACAGAAAATGGTATAGGTAACGGAATTTCTTTAATTATTATGTCTGGAATTATAGTACGTTTTCCAGGTGCAATAATAAAAGAATTAATGATTAAATTAAAAGATAATGATATAATTTTTGGGATATGTATTTTTATTGTTGAAATTGTATTTTTGATATTAGTTATTTTATTTACTATTATTTTAATTCAAGCAGTTAGAAAAATACCTATTCAATATGTATCTAATTATAGAACAACTAGTTATTATAACACAAATTTAAATATTATTCATAAAAAATATCAATATTTACCATTAAAAATGACAGCAGCAGGAGTTATGCCTATTATATTTTCTCAATCTATTATGTTATTTCCATTATTTTTTTATCATTATATTCATAATGAAAACATAAAAAATATATTTCATGTATTTGAAAATATTTATGGATTTTGGTATAATTTATTTTTTACTTTATTTATAATAATTTTTACATTTTTTTATACTGCTATTACAATTCCAGTAAATCAAATATCATATGATTTAAAAAGAAATGGTGGACATATTCCTAAAGTGATGCCTGGAAAACAAACTGCTGATTATTTAGATATTATTTTATCTAGAATAACATTTCCTGGTGCTGTATTATTAGCTATTATTGCTATTTTACCATCTATAGTCTGTAAATTAGGAATCACTAAAAATTTTTCTTTATTTTATGGTGGAACATCATTACTAATAGTAGTAGGAGTTATTTTAGATTTAATTCAACAAGTTAATATATATTTATTAAATTATTATTATGATGATTTAATGATGTTAAAAAGTAATAGATATAATTATAGTTATAGTTATAAATAATAAAATAATAATTTTATTGTAATTTGAAAACATAAAACTTATTTTTTATATTTGTTTATGGCAAAACAGAAACATATAGAAGTGGATGGAACCATCATAGAATCATCACCAAATGCAATGTTTCGTGTTGAATTAGAAAATGGTTGTATTGTAAAAGCGCATATATCAGGAAAAATGAGAATGCATTATATTAGAATATTACCAGGTGATAAAGTGAGATTAGAAATATCATCTTATGATTTAAAAAGGGGACGAATTACATATAGATATTAAATATTATTATGAAATGAAAGTTAAAACATCTTTAAAAAAAAGAACTAATGATTGTAAAATTATTATGAGAAAAGGTCGTTTAAGAATTATTAATAAAAAAAATCCAAGATTTAAACAAAAACAAGGTTGAATTATTTAAATAATTTATCTGATAAATTAATTGTATTATGGTTCTAATATCAGGTATAGATATTCCAATAACTAAACGAGGAGTAATAGGGTTAACTTATATATATGGAATTAATAAAAGTTTATCTGAACAAATTTTAAGTTATATAGGAATTGATAAAAATATCAAAGTTAAAAATTGGTCAGATAAAGACATTATCAATATTAGAAAATATATATCTGATAATTTAAAGATAGAAGGTGAATTAAAATCGGAAATAAAATTAAGTATTAAAAGATTAATGGATATAGGATGTTATAGAGGTATTAGACATAGAAAAAAATTACCATTAAGAGGACAAAAAACAAAAAATAATTGTAGAACAAGAAAAGGAAAGAAAAAAACTATAGCTAATAAAAAAAGGTCTATTAAGTAAATAAATGTTATGGTAAATAAATTTTCTATAAAAAAAAGAAAAAATAAATCTGTAATAGTAGATGCATTAGGTATTGCACATATTAAATCTACTTTTAATAATATTATTATTACATTAACTAATCAAACTGGTGATGTAATAGCTTGGTCTTCAGCAGGTAAAATGAATTTTAAAGGATCTAAAAAAAATACGCCTTATGCAGCTCAAATGACAGCAGCAAATGTTGCAAAAAAAGGATTAAATGCTGGTATAAAAAAAGTAGAAATTAAAGTAAATGGTCCTGGAGCAGGAAGAGATGCAGCAATCAGAGCATTAAGTAATTCTGGTATTATTGTTACATTAATACAGGATATTACACCATTACCTCATAATGGGTGTCGTCCTCCAAAAAGAAGAAGAGTTTAATAATATAATTATTATGGCTAGATATATAGGACCAAAAACAAAAATTTCTAGAAAATTTGGAGATTGTTTATATGGAGAAGATAAATATTTTGAAAGAAGAAAATATCCGTCAGGTCAACATGGAAATAATCGTAGAAGAGGTAAACGTTCTGAGTATTTTATTCAATTATTAGAAAAACAAAAAGCTAAATATATATATGGAATATTAGAAAAAACGTTTAAAAAATTATTTTTTGAAGCGTCTAAAAAAAAGGGGATTACCGGTGAACTACTGTTACAAGCTTGTGAATCACGTCTTGATAATATTGTTTTTAGATTAAAATTTGCTCCATCTAGATCTTCTGCACGTCAAATTATTTCTCATAAACATATTATGGTTAATAATCATATTGTCAATATTCCATCTTTTCGATTAAAACCAGGAGATAAAATTATAGTTAGAAAAACATCTATTCATCATCCTGTCATATTAAATTCAATACATAAAAATATCAATAATCCAATGGTAGATTGGTTAGTCTTAGATAATAAAAATATGTATGGAATATTTAGAATAATGCCAAAAAGAATACAAATTCCTGAAAAAATAAAAGAACAATTAATTGTTGAATTATATTCAAAATAATAATTAAGTTGTATGTCACTGTTTGATTTTGTGAAACCAAATAAAATTATTACATCTGAATTGTCAGAAGTAAAAGGATTATTTCAATTAAAACCTTTAGAACCAGGCTATGGATTAACATTAGGTAATGCTTTGAGAAGAGTACTTTTAAGTTCTATAAAAGGTATTGCAGTAACTTCTATTAAAATTAAAGGAGTAAAATATGAATTTTCTTCTATTAAAGGAGTTATTGAAGATGTTACTGAAATTATTTTAAATTTTAAAAAAATTAGATTTAAAAGAAAAAATGCAGTACAAAATAAAGAAATAGTAAATGTAAAAATAGAAAATGATGAAATAATTACTGGAAAAATATTAAATCAGTTTATTACAAATTTTGAAATTATCAATACTGATATAGTAATTTGTCATAAAGATAAATCTATATCTTTAGAATTTAGTTTTATTATAGAAGAAGGAAGAGGATATGTCCCGTCAGAAGAAAATAAAAAAAATAATAATGATATAATTGGAAATATTGCTATTGATTCGATTTTTACACCAATTAAAAATGTCAAATATACAATAGATAATTGTAGAGTGGGTCAACAAACAGATTTTGAAAATTTATCTATTGAAATTCAAACTGATGGATCTATTACTCCTAAATTAGCATTAATGGAAGCATCAAAAATGTTAATTCAATATTTTTCAATCTTTTCTTATGAAAAAATTGGCAATATTGAAAATATTAAAACAACAATAAATAAAGAAAAAAAATATAATGAAGAATTTTTAAGAATGCGTACATTATTAAAATCTAAGTTAAATAATATGGATTTATCAGTAAGAACTAAAAATTGTTTAAAAACCGCATCCATTGAAAGTATAGCTGATTTAGTTATTCAAAATAAATCTAATATGTTACAAATGAGAAATTTTGGTAAAAAATCATTAGAAGAATTAGAAAAAAAAATGAAACAAAATGGATTATATTTTGGTATGGATATTACTGAATATAAAATACATTCTAATTAATTTATGAATCATAAAAAAAAAAAAATCCTATTTGGTATAAAAATTGGGCATAAAAAATCTATATTATCTAATATGTCTTCTTCATTAATTAAAAATAAATATATTTTTACAACTTTATCTAAGGCTAAAGCATTACGAAGATATATAGAACCTGTGATAACAAAATCAAAGATTAATACGACTCATTCTAAAAGAGTCATATTTTCTTTATTAAGAGATAAATATGCAGTTACAGAACTATTTCAAAAATCTTTTGACAAAGTAAAACAACGTTATGGAGGATATACAAGAATTATTAAAATTGGATATCGACTTGGAGATCTATCAAAAATAGTTTTAATGGAATTAGTAGATTTTCACAATATTTATCAACGTCACAGAAAAAAAATTAGAAGAAGTAAAAAACCACAGTATAAACAAATTAATATAAATAATAATCAAGAAAAAGACAATAATAAGGAAGAAAATAAAGTATGAGTAAAATTAAACAAATATTATCAAGACAAATACTAGATTCTAGAGGGGATCCTACCATAGAAGTAGATGTTATTACACAAGATAATTGTTTAGGAAGAGCATCAGTCCCATCAGGAGCGTCGAAGGGACAATATGAAGCATTTGAATTAAGAGATTGCGAACGTGATTTTTCAGGAAAAGGTGTGAAAAAAGTGATTTATAATATCAATAAAATTATAGCACCTGAATTAATAGGAAAATCAGTATTAGATCAAATTAAAATTGATTATATGATGTTAGATTTAGATGGCACAAAAAATAAAAATCGATTAGGGGCTAATGCTATTTTAGGTGTGTCATTAGCTATTGTTAAAGCTGCATCTAATTCATTAAATATTCCTATTTATAAATATATAGGAGGAGTATATTCACATGTTTTACCAGTTCCGTTAATTAATATTGTAAATGGAGGAAAACATGCAAACTCTTCAATTCCATTTCAAGAATTTATGATTATACCTACAGTAGCAAAAACTTTTTTTGAATCTATTCAAATAGGACATAAAATATTTTATCAACTCAAAGAGTTATTATCAAAAAAAGGATTATCAACTAATGTTGGTGATGAAGGTGGATTTTCTTCTAATTTTAATAATATAGAAAATATATTAGATATAATATTAGAAGCGATACATTTATCAAATTATGAACCATATAAAGATATAGGAATTGCAATAGATTGTGCAGCATCTGAATTTTATCAAGAAAAAGACGAAAAATATAATTATTCAAAATTTGGAATGATGCATAATAAAGATAACATAATAAAAACTCGAGAAGAGCATATTCGTTATTTATCTTTTTTAACAAGACGTTATCCAATTGTATCTATAGAAGATGGAATGGATCAAAATGATTTAATAGGATGGAAATATTTAACAAAAGAATTAGGTAAAAATATTCAATTAGTGGGAGATGATTTATTTGTAACACAAATAGATAGATTACAAAATATAGGAATTGATAAAGAAATTGCAAATGCGGTACTTATTAAACTTAATCAAGTAGGAACACTTACGGAAACAATAAAAACGATTCATTTAGCAAATAAACATAAATATAATAATATTATTTCTCATCGTTCTGGAGATACAGAAGATTCTTTTATAGCTGATTTCTCTGTTGCTTTTAATATTGGACAAATAAAAACTGGAAGTATTTGTAGATCTGAAAGAAATGCAAAATATAATCAATTATTGAGAATTGAAAATGATCTTGGTAAAAATTCATTTTTTTCTGGAAAAATTTAACTAAGTAATATTAATATGAAAAAACTATGGAATCTTGTATGATTTTAGTTTTTATCATTGGATATTTGTTATTAATAACAGCAGATTATTTAACATTTTTAAATAAATCAATTTTATCAATATTAATGGCAACTTGTTTATGGGGAATAATTTTTTATTTTCAAATTCCCGTATTTCAATTAGAAAATAATTTAATAACATGGAACACTCCTAATAATTTACTTTTATTTCATATAGGAAAAATTTCTGAGATTGTTTTTTTTCTAATAGGTGCCATGTCTATAATTTGTATTATAGATATATATTCTGGATTTGATGCTTTAAAAAATTTATTGTTTTCTAATACAACAAAGAGAAATTTTTTATGGATTATAAATTTTTTATCATTTTTCTTATCTGCAATTATAGATAACCTTACAGCTACTATTGTCATTATTACTTTATTAAGAAAAATTATTTTAGATGATAAAGAAAGATTATATTATTTAGGTTCTATTATAATATCAGCTAATGCTGGGGGGGTATGGTCCCCAATAGGGGATATTACTACAACTATGTTATGGATATCTAATAAAGTAACAACTTATAATATAATACAAACAATATTTGTTCCATCTATATTATGTATGAGTATATCAACTTTGATAATATCCAGGTATTCTATTTTTGATGGAGAACTGAAAATAAAAAATAATAATTTTTCTAAAAAAGAATTAAAAAGTGGAATTATTGTTTTTCAAATTGGATTATTGATGATGTTAATTGTGCCAATATTAAAAACGTTAATAGGTATTCCACCTTATATGGGAATAATGTTTACTTTTAGTTTGTTCTATACACTACTCAATATTCCTAAACAAAGAATTTCTATAAAAACAATTTTTAATAAAATTGATTTTGCTAGTATATTATTTTTTTTAGGTATTTTACTATCTATTTCTTCTTTAGAATCAATTGGTGTATTATATCAATTATCAAATTGGATTAATCATTCTATAGTTGCATGGAAACAAACTACGTTATTATTTGGATTAATATCATCTATTATAGATAATGTTCCATTAGTTGCTTCTACGATATCTATGTTTTCTTATCCATTAAATCATGAATTTTGGAATTTTATAGCGTATACTTCTGGAACAGGTGGAAGTTTATTATTAATAGGATCAGCTTCAGGTGTTGCTGCAATGGGAATGGAAAAAATTAATTTTTTTTGGTATTTAAAATCTATTAGTTATTTAGCTTTAATAGGATATATCTCTGGATTTTTATATATGTTAATTTAATTTGTTTTTTGTAAAAATTTGATAAATTCTCCACTAAAATATGATAATTGAAAAATAATAGGTATAATCATGATTTTCAACCAATAAGAAACTGTACATAATAAAAACAAGTGAATAATAATAATAATTGATCCTGTTAATATAGAATAAGCAGTTTTTGCATTTAATACCATATAAGCTGTAATAGAACATCCTAAAATAATGTTTAAAGTATACAACAAAATTAATAATAATATAATATCAAATTTGTAATAAAAACATAGTTGTTGTATATACATTATTAAATGAATCTGTTTGATTTCTACACAACATTTTTTTAACCATTTGATAGAAAAAACAAGACCAACAGTACTAAACAAAATGCCTAATAAAACTGCAAATATATTTCTATACATAGTTAAAAAAAATTATTTATTTTATAGTAAACATCAATGTGATTTATTATATGGACTCATCAAATATAAATTGGATTCCAATAAAAACATATAAAGATATTAGATTTTTTTTATGGAAAGGAATATCTAAAATAGAGATTAATAGACCAAAATGCCATAATGCTTTTCGTGTAGAAACAGTAGAAGAAATGATTGATGCTATAAATATATGTAAAAATAGAACAGATATTGATATAGTAATAATTACTGGATATGGTAAAAAATCTTTTTGTTCTGGAGGTGATCAAAAAACGAGAGGATTAGGTGGCTATCTTGGTAAAGATGGTATTCCAAGATTAAATATATTAGATTTTTATAAAAAAATACGTGAATTACCAAAACCAGTAATTGCTATGGTAAATGGATATTCAATAGGTGGTGGACATGTATTACATGTAGTTTGTGATTTAACAATAGCATCTGATAATTCCATTTTTAGTCAGGTAGGACCTAAAGTTGGTTCTTTTGATGGAGGATTTGGATCCTCATATTTAGCAAGGATTATAGGACAAAAAAAAGCAAGAGAAATGTGGTTTTTATCTCGTCAATATTCTGCACAAGAAGCATTTCAAATGGGATTAGTCAATAAAGTAGTACCTTTACAAGATTTGGAACAAGTAACGTTAAATTGGTGTAAAATAATTCAAAACAGAAGTCCTATGTCTTTAAGAATGATTAAAAGATGTTTAAATGCAGAATTAGATGGACAACATGGATTAATGCAGTTAGCTGGGGATGCTACTTTAATGTTTTATCTTACAGAAGAATCTCAAGAGGGAAAAAATGCTTTTTTAGAAAAAAGACATCCAAATTTTAGAAAATTTAAAAAATTTTTATGAAAATAAATAAATGGATGTATGCTATTCGGTTACATACTTTATGTTTATCATTTTCTGGAATGACTGTAAGTTTTTTAATTGCTAAGTCAAGGGGATATGGAGATGTTATAACTTATTTATTATCTTTATTAACTGCATTATGTCTACAGATATTATCTAATTTATCTAATGATTATGGAGATTATATACAAGACAAACATCAAAATTTCAAGATATCATTGAAACAAATGATAAATGCTATAATATTATTTTCTTTATTATCTTTTTCATCTGGATTAATATTAATTATTTATTCTATTGGTTTTATTAATAATTTTTCTATTTGTTTTGTATATTTTATAGGTATTTTAATATGTATTTCTAATTCAATGAATTATTCTATCGGACATAATCCATATGGATATAGAAGATTAGGAGATTTATTTGTAATGATATTTTTTGGAATAGTTTCTATTAATGGAAGTTATTTTTTATATACAAATAGACTATCGTTAGATGTATTTTTATTATCATTATCAATAGGATTGATGAATGTATCTGTATTAAATATCAATAATATTAGAGATATAGAAAAAGATTTAAAATATTATAAATTAACTATAGCTAATTTATTAGGGAAAAAATATGCTAAAATATATCATATTATATCCATTGTAATATCTATCATATTAGGAATGATGTTTATCATAATGAATCAAAATAATTGTTATCAATGGATATTATTTATCTTGGTAATATTATTATTTATTTATCATATTAATTGTATATTAAAAATCAACCAAATTCAAGATTTTAATTTAGAATTAAAAAAATTAATTGCAATAATAGTTTTTTATACTATCAGCATTGGAATTGGATGTTATTTATAAATTTATAAAATTATAATATCATTATGATAATTCAATTTTTATCACACAGTACTTGTTTATTAAAAATAGATAAATTTTATTTATTAATAGATCCTTTTTTATCATCTAATCCTATTTTAAAACATCATGATTATCATAAATATTTTAATCATATTGATGTAATCCATTATATTTTAGTAAGTCATGCACATTTTGATCACGTGTGTGATGTAGAATTTTTTGCAAAAAAATATCACTCAACCATTATATCAAATTATGAAATATCAATATTTTTTGAAAAAAAAGGATTGATAACTTATGGAATCAATTATGGATCATTTATTAATTTTCCATTTGGAAAACTTAAATATATTTGGGCAACTCATTCTAGTATGTTCAATGATGGAACTTATGGAGGCAATCCAGGTGGTTTTTTATTATCTACACTAGACAAAAAAAATATATATTTTGCTGGAGATACTGCTTTGCATTATGATATGATGTTAATTCCTCAATTTGTAACATTAGATATTTCTATTTTACCTATTGGTGGTAAATATACTATGGATTACGAAGAAGCGATAATAGCTTCTAAACTATTAAAATCTAATAAAATATTAGGAGTCCATTATAATACTTTTTCTGATATTCAAATTGATAATAACATTGTGACCAATCAATTTGCTAAAAAAGGAAAACAACTTATTTTATTAAAAACTGGTGAAAAAATATTGATTTAATATTATGAAATCTTTTTTAAAAAAAAAGATATTTTTTTTTAAAAAAAATATTATAAATTCAAAAAGAATATTTCATAAATGCGTGATTTGGTTTTTAGTTATAAAAGTAAAAAATAAAATTAGTATAGGAGAATGTAACCCTATAATAGAAGAAAATAATTTAGCAAAATATGAACAAGAATTATTATGTCTTTCACAAAGAATAAATTTGATTCAAAAACAAGAAATATGTTATTATTATAATTATATTAATTATTCATCCATTTTATTTGGTTTAGAACAAGTTTTATTAGGATTAAAAAAACAATTTCCAATTTTTTATAAATCTAAATTTACAATAGGACAAGAGGGAATACCTATAAATTATGTAATATGGTTAAATAAAGACGTAAATGATTTAATACATAAAATTAAATTAAAATATAATTTGGGATTTTCATCATTTAAAATTAAAATTAATTTAAAATATTTTGATGATCAATATAACGCATTAAAACAAATAAGTGATACATATCCTGCAATAAAAGTCATTCTTGATGCAAATGAATGTTTTAAAAATTATGACATTGCTTTATGTTATATTAAAAAATTAGAAAAAATTAAGATTATTCATTCTATTGAACAACCTATTAAATCTAAAAATTGGAATGAAATGTCAAAAATTTGTAAAAATTCTAAAATTCCTATTACATTAGATGAAGAATTATTTTCAGTGAATGAAATAACTAAAAAAAAAAACTTATTAGATATAATCAATCCTAAATATATAGTATTAAGACCCAATATAAATTGGGGGTTTAATGGAGTCAAAGAATGGATATTAGAAGCAGAAAAAAGACACATTAATTGGAAAGTGAGTTCTTCTTTAGAAACTACAATAGGAATGAATGTTATATCTCAATGGTTATATTATGTGTTTAATAAAAAAATGAATGATAACCTACTACCTATTCATCATGGATTGATTACACAACATTTTGTGAATGATATTAGATTGCCATTAACCATGAAAAATGGATATTTATTTTGTAAATATGATCAAAAAACATGGAACATAATCAATTTAATTTAGATAATGGAATATTTATTGATTTTAAATATAATAAAATATTTACTAACATAATTGATACACATCATGATTTATACTCTTGGAAAGAATCTATTTTATCATTTATAAATATTTGGAATAATCCATTTCCAATATTCATGACTTGTACTTCTGGAACTACTGGTATAAAAAAAAATATTATTCTAAACAAAAGATATATATATGAATCTGCTAAGAGTTTGGTAATGTTTTTAAAATTAAATAGAACCAATATATTAGGACTTTTATGTTTATCTCCTGAATATATTGCTAGTAAAATATTTTTAATTCGTTCTATGATTTTTAAATGGAAAATATATTGTATTCCACCGTCGTCGACTCCATTACGAAATATTGAAGCTTATTTTGATATTTCTTCTATGGTACCTATGCAAGTTTGGTATAGCATTAACAAATTACATAAAATACAAATTCTTTTGATAGGAGGATCAGAAATCACTGGTAATTTAGAAACACAATTACAAACAGTTTCAACAAATTGTTATCATACTTATGGATTAACAGAAACTGCAGGTTCTATAGCAATAAGAAAAGCTAATGGATTGAACAAAAGTAATTATTATACATTATTATTAAACAATATAAATTTAGAATTGGATCACAGACATTGTCTCAAAATTCACTATCATACAATGTATTATAATAATTCAATACAAACCAATGACATTGTACATTTCATTTCTAAAAAGGAATTTATTTGGATAGGAAGATATGATAATATAATTAATAGTGGTGGAATTAAAATTAGTCCTGAATTAGTAGAAAAACAAATATCATATTTGTTACCTTATAATAAAAAATTTCTCATTTCCTCAATTTCAGATAAAATGTTAGGAGAAAAAATTTTATTATTGATAGAAGGTAATTATTTTGATTTTAAAATACCACATTATTTGTTTACAGGATATAAAAAATATTGGCAACCTAAACATATTTTTTTTATAAAAAATTTTGACGATAAATTGTGGATAAAGTTGAAAAGAAAAAATATTAGACAACATATTATGAAAATCTTAAAAAAGATCTAATTTTTGTTCCAAATGAGATTTAATTACATTTAAAAAAGTTTCTGTATCTAAATAATGATTATTTATTTTTGGTTGGTGATTATTATTTAGTTTATTATCATTATAAGCTAATTTAAATAAATCTTTAGTCATTTTGCCAGATTCTATAACTTCTATACATGATTCTTCTATTTTTTCAGAAAAAATTTTTAACTTTTTATTGTTGTCTAACATAGCTATATGTTTTAATCCATTTGTCCAAGAAAAAATAGATGCTATTGGATTAGTTGATGTTTTTTGACCTTTTTTATATAGTTTATAATGTCTTGTAATTGTTCCATGTGCAGCTTCAGCTTCTAAAATATTTCCATTTAATAATACTGAGGTCATCATCCCTAATGATCCAAATCCTTGAGCAATTGCATCTGATTGAACATCGCCATCGTAATTTTTACATGCCCAAACAAATCCACCCTTAGATCTAATAACATATGCTATCATATCATCAATCAAACGATGTTCATAAGTAAGATGTAGTTTTTTAAAACTATACAAAAATTCTTGTTGATATACAGTGTTAAAAATATCTTTATATCTACCATCATATGATTTTAGTATAGTATTTTTTGTTGACAGAAAAAGTGGATATTTTTTTTTAATAGAGTATAAAAAACAAGAACGTGCAAATTGATGTATAGATTTATCAGTATTATACATTCCCAAACTCACTCCTGGATTGTCAAAGTGAAAAATTTCAAATTGTTGTGAAATTTTATTATTATCATCTGGAACAAAAGATAGGTATAATTTTCCTTTTTCTTTTACACGAAACTCAATTGATTGATATTGATCTGCATACGCATGACGAGCAATACAAATAGGATGTTTCCAATTTGGAATTACACTATGAATATTTTTTGTTATAATTGGTTCTCTAAATATGGTTCCATCAATTATATTTCTTATTGTACCATTAGGTGATTTCCACATTTGTTTTAGATTAAATTCCTTCATTCTTTCTTGATCTGGAGTAATTGTAGCACATTTGATTCCAACATGATATTTTTTAATTGCATTAGCAGCATCTATAGTAATTGTATCATTTGTAAAATCTCTATTTTTTATAGAAAGATCAAAATAGATTATTTTAATATCCAAATAAGGATATATAAAATAGTCTTTAATATATTTCCAGATTACTCTTGCCATTTCATCCCCATCAAGTTCTACTATTGGATGATTTACGGATATTTTTTTCATATAAATTGGTTTTGATAAGAAAGATAAAAAATTTTATATATTTTTATAAATCTTTATAGGTTATAATTGATAACTTGATTATTTATGACGTATGATTTAGATTTTTTAAAAAAACTTAATAAAAAACAACAAATTAAATGTTATTTTCCAAATAAAACACAATCAGAAAAATTTGTAGAAGATTTATTTCATTTTCTTTTTATTACCGATACAAGTACAAGTTTCTTACAAAATATTAATTTCTTGATAAAACATTATAAAAAATTACAAGAAAGACTATTTTATATTTTGAATAATATGAATCTATCTAAAATAGAGGCTCATAACAAATCGAAATGTTTTTTTAAAATTATTCCTAAATTATATCAAACATTGATGATAGATGCTCATGAAATATTAAATTTTGATCCTGCGGCTGAATCGATAGAAGAAATATTATTATCTTATCCTGGTTTTTTTGCAACAGCATTATATAGAATTGCTCATCAATTATGGATGTTAAAAATTCCAATACTTCCTAGATTGATAACAGAATATGCGCATAGTAAAACTGGAATAGATATTCATGCATCTGCCAAAATAGGAAAAGCATTTGTTATAGATCATGGAACAGGAATTGTTATAGGATCTAGCACAAAAATTGGAGATAAAGTTAAAATTTATCAAGGAGTGACTTTAGGTGCTATTCAAGTAGCTAAAAAATTAGCTAATAAAAAAAGACATCCCACAATAGAAAATCAAGTGATTATATATTCTGGAGCAACAATTTTAGGGGGGAACACAGTGATTGGACATGATAGTATTATTGGTGGAAATGTTTGGGTAACAAATAGTATTCCTCCTTGTTCTATTGTATATCAAACAAATAAAATTAAAATGAGAGATAATAGTCCTTTTCCAGATCCTATTAATTATGTGATATGATATAATAAATATAAAATTAAATAATATGAAAGTAGATAGTATTTTGCAAACTATTGGAAATACACCACATGTCAGACTTTCTCGACTGTTTCCATATCATGAAGTTTGGATGAAATTAGAAAAAAATAATCCAGGTGGTAGCATTAAAGATAGAATTGCTTTATCAATGATAGAACATGCTGAAGAACAAGGAATATTACAAAAAGGATATTTAATTATAGAACCAACCTCTGGAAATACTGGAATAGGATTATCTATAGTTGCTGCTGTTAAAAAGTATAAAATTATACTTGTTATGCCTGAATCTATGAGTCTTGAAAGACGAAAGTTATTATCTGTATTAGGAGCTAAATTTGTTCTTACTCCTAAAGAACAAGGGATGAATGGTGCTATTCAAAAAGCTAATGAATTAGTGAAAATATATCCTAATTCTTGGATGCCACAACAGTTTGATAATATTGATAATACAAAAACACATAAGAATAATACTGCTAAAGAAATTATAGAAGATTTTCCAAATGGAATAGATTATTTGATTACTGGAGTTGGAACTGGTGGACACATAACTGGAATAGGAGAAAAATTAAAACAACAATTTCCTAAAATACAAATATTTTCTGTGGAACCTGAAGAATCTCCAGTTATATTTGGAGGATGTTCAAATACTCATGATTTACAAGGATTAGGAGCCGGATTTATTCCTAGTATTTTGAATACTAAAATATTAAATGGAACGTTATTGGTATCTAAAAAAAATGCATTTTATTTTGTTAGAGAAATTGCAAAAAAAGAAGGAATATTAGTAGGAATTTCTACAGGTGCTGTCTTATCTGCTATACACAACAAACTTAATACAATTCCAATGGGATCAATAATTTTGACATTAAATTATGATACAGGTGAAAGATATTTATCAGTACAAGATTTATTTTAAAACATGAAACAATATCATGGAATTGTTGTAAAAAATAAATTAATAAGTAATTTTAATAAAGACATTCATCATGTAGAAATATTAATTTCATCTAAGGATAATAAATACATAAATTATATTCCAGGAGATTCAATAGCAATACTAGCAGAAAATCCTTTATATGAAGTATATAAAATTATTAATTTGATGCATAAATTTAATAATACTTTATTTGTAAATCAATATAACAAACAGAAAATTGTTAACATTTTAAAAAAAAATGTAAATATATTTTGTCTTTCTAAGAAGATGTTAGAACGATATTCTATGTTGGTTAAAAAATCAATTGATAATAATAGAATTTGGAATTTTATAGAACTTATTAATGAATATCCTATTGTTATTAATCAATATATTATAGATAATTTATTTAAAATTATGGACCCAATAAAACCAAGATTATATTCTATTTCCTCTTATCCTAAGATTCATAATTTAAAAATACATATTACCGTATCACGTAATAATTTTATAACAAAACCAAATGGCAAAATACAATATGGATTATGTTCAAATTTTATTTCTAAGTTAAAATATGGAGAATCAGTATATTTTTATATATGTAAAAATTTAATTTTTAAATTACCAAAATCTAATAAAGATATCATATTCATTGGAACAGGAACTGGAATAGCTCCTTTTCGTTCATTTTTATATGAAAGAGAATTCATCAATGCGCCTGGTAAAAATTGGTTATTTTTTGGTAATCAATCAATTCAAAAAGATTTTTTATATCAAGAAGAAATATATCGTTGGAAAAAAAAAGGTATTTTAAATCGTTTAAGTTTAGCTTTTTCTAGAGATCAAAAAAAAAAGGTGTATATACATCATAAAATATGGGACAATAGAATAGAGTTTTTTCATTGGATTAATCAGGGAGCATATATATTTGTTTGTGGGAAAAAGGATCCTATGAGTATAGAAGTTGAAAATATAATCTCAATGATTATCAAAACAGTAGGAATGATTTCTTCAGATCAATCATATCAATTTATAAGAAGAATGAAATTAGAAAAAAGATATTTAAAATCTGTATATTAAATTGATTTTATAATGTTTTGTAAAATTTTATTCATTGTTTCCCTTCCCTTGTTATTTGGATTTGATTTATCGTGTTCATTTAGATGATTTGGTAGATTGTTTTCATTTGGATTATTTGATTTATCGTTTTCATTTGGATTATTTGATTTATCGTTTTCATTTGGATTATTTGATTGATGGTGTTCCAATGTATTTTCATAACATTGATACCAATAATCATAATAATTTTCTGGTTTATGAAAAGAAATGTTTTCATTATAAATCATATTACTATCTTGATATAAACGATTCATATAATAAGCCCATATTGGTAATGCCATATGTGCACCTTGTCCTAATATAATATTATTAAAATGAGAATCTCTATCTTCCCATCCTACCCATACTCCAGTAGTTAAATTGGGTACCATGCCAATAAACCATCCATCAGAATTATTATTAGTAGTTCCTGTTTTTCCTGCAATATCTATTCCTGACAAATTATAATATTTATATAATCGTTTAGCAGTTCCATATTGTATAACACCTTGCATTAATTTTAACATTATATATGATTCTTCTTCGCTAAGCACTTGGTTTCTACTAATGAAATTTATATGTTCTGTTGTAATGATTTTGCCATATCTATCTTCAATTTTTATTAAAATACTTGGTTTAACATAAATTCCATAATTTGTAAATGTATTAAAAGCACCAGTCATTTCATACAAAGTTAAATCTGATGATCCAAGTGCAATAGAAGGATTTTCTAGAATTGTAGATTTAATTCCCATTTGTTTTGCTAAATTTATAACTGGTTTTGGAGAAAGTTTTTCCATAATTCTAGCTGAAATAGTATTGATGGAATAAGCTAATCCATCTTTTAAAGTTATAGATCCACCATATTTTCCATTTGAATTTTTAGGGGTCCATTTTCCAAAATGGAATTTATCATTAGAAATTTGAGTACAAGGATTATAATGCAATTCTTTAATTGCAGAAGCATATAAAATTGGTTTAAAAATAGAACCTACTTGACGTTGTGTTTTTGCTACATGATCATATTGAAAATAATTAAAATCGATACCACCTACCCATGCTTTAATATATCCAGTTTGTGGTTCGATAGATAATAACCCAGCTTGAATAATTTTTTTTTGATAACGAATAAAATTCCATGGAGACATGAAAACTTGTTTTGGTCCATTCCAAGTAAATAATTTTATCTTATGTGGTAGTTTCAATTGTTTTATTATGTTTTTTTCGTTAAGTCCTTGTTTTTTAAGAATTTGATAAAAGTTTGTTCTTTTAATAGCAGATAAAATAATTCTATTAGTTTTTTTTTGATTAATATTTAAAAACGGGGCATTTGTATTCGTTTTTTGAGAATGATCGAATATTATTTGTAATTTTTTAAGATGTTGTTTTACTGATTGTTCCGCATAATTTTGCATTTTCGCATCAATAGATGTATATATTTTTAATCCACTAGAATATACATCTAGTTGTAGACCCGTTTTCATTTCATAATCAGTTAATGCTTTTTTAATTTCTTTTTTCAAAAAATCACCGTAATAAGTTAATAATTCAAAATTATGTTTTTGGATTCTAAAGTGCATTTTTATAGGTTTTGTTAATTCTTTGTTATATTTTTCTTGATTTAAAAAATGATATTTTTTCATTTTATATAAAACTCTATTTCTTTGTTTTTTTGACCTATTAGGATTTAATTTGGGGTTAAATAAAGAAGGATTTTCTAACATTCCAACTAAAGTGGCACATTCTCCTAAATTTAATTCATATGCTTTTTTATTAAAGTATGTATTTGAAGCTTGTTCTATACCTTTTGCGTTATATAAAAAATCAAATTTATTATAATACATTGTTATAATTTCTTCTTTTGTATAACGTTTTTCTAATTCTATTGCCATTACCCATTCCAATAATTTTTGATGAATTCTATGTAATTTATTTTTAGCAGATGGTCCAGTAAAAAGTAATTTTGCTAATTGTTGAGTTATCGTACTTCCTCCTCCTTTTTTTCCAAATGTAAGGATAGCTCGAAACAAAGATTTTGCATCTATTCCGGAATGAAATTTAAATCTAATATCTTCTTTTGCTATTAGTGCATTAACAAGATGTTTTGGTAATTGTTTATAACTAATTATAATTCTATTTTCTGAACAAAATTTTCCAAGTAAAATACCGTTATAATCATAGACTTCTGATCCAACTGCCATAATTGGATTTTCAATATCTTTTGTGCTAGGCAAGACCCCCAAGTATCCTTTATATGCAGCATAAAAAATGAAACATAAAGAAAAAATACCTATAAAAAAGAAGATCCAAGAATAAAAAATAAAATATCGGAAGAAGAAACTTATTTTTTGATTTTGTTTTGTATACACTTAATCGGAGTTATTATGTTAATTGTTTATAGATTTATACATATTTTAATATTCATAATTTTATATTAATTAAATAAGCAATAATTATTATATACTTGATTAGCATTATGTTGCATTATTATAATTAACAAACACTGTGCATTGTGCTGCCATTATTAGGGTGGGGGGTGGTATTTATAATAATAACCAATCATTTATGTTGTAATTTGTTGTAGATTTTATGATAATAAATGTATTGTATTGTTTTATGTTATGAATAAAATTGCTATATTTCCTGGATCTTTTGATCCAATTACTTTAGGACATTATGATATTGTTATTAGATCTTTAAATTTATTTGATAAAATTATTATAGCTATTGGTAATAATACAGAAAAAAAAAATATGTTTTCTTTGAACAGGAGAAAAGAATGGGTACAAAAAACATTTTTAAACTTTGTTAATATAGAAATTGAGTTATTTACAGGATTAGCAATTTCTTTTTGTATAAAAAAAAAAGCTAATTTTATATTAAGAGGAATAAGAAATCAATTAGATCTTGAATTCGAAAAAAATCTGTATTATTCTAATAAACAATTAAATAAACAATTAGATAATAAGTATTTTATAGAAACTATTTTTATGTTATCTTCATATGGTAAATCTTATATTAATTCTTGTATTGTAAGAGACATTATACAAAATGGAGGTGATTATACAACATTTGTTCCTAGTTCTGTACGAGTTTGATCAAACTATTTATTATTTACTATTTAAGATTTAAGAAATAATCCAATCTAGAGTAATTTGTTTTTTCTCTAAATTCACTTTTTTAATTTTTACTACAATTTTATCTCCTAAATAAAAAATTTTTTTTGTTTTTTCTCCTGTTATACTATATTTATCTGAATTTAATATGTATATATCGTCTTGAATCTCTTTTAATCGTATTATTCCCTCTGTTTGAAAAAGTAGTAACTCAATATACATATTCCAATCAGTAAAACCAGTAATAATACCTTCAAATGTATTTCCAATAAATTGCTTAAGGTATTTTACTTGTAAAAATTTTGTAAATTCTCTTTCTAAATCTACAGCAATACGTTCTTTATTACTACAATAAATCAATTTTTTTTCGTAATATTCTGTTAATTGTAATTGTTGTTTGTCTCTATCATTTAAATAGTGATTCAGCAAACGATGAGCCATGATATCAGAATATCTTCTAATTGGAGAAGTAAAATGAGTATAATAAAGAAAAGATAATCCATAATGACCTATATTTTGAGTAGTATATTTTGCTTTACTCATTGAACGAAGAATTAAATTTTCAATCATATTTTTTTCAGATGTTCCATGTATACTTTTTAACAATTGATTAATAGATTTTTTAATATTATTTTTATTAATATTCAAAGAATATCCCAGTGGTTTGATGATTTTTTTTAAAATAAGTAATTTTTTCATATCTGGTTGGTCATGAACTCTGTAAATATATATATTGTTTGATGGTAGTCCTTGAGAAGTTAAACTAACAAATTCAGAAATTTTGTTATTTGCTAATAACATAAATTCTTCTATTAGAGAATGTGCTTTTTTATTTTTTTCAAAATATATATTAATAGGATTATTCTGTGTATCTAAATTAAATTTTAATTCTAACTTATCTAATATTACGGATCCATTACTTAATCTTTTTTGTATAAGTTTTTTAGAAAAACAAAATAAAGTATGTATTTCTTCATAGAAGTCACCTTTTTTTTCATCAATAATTTTTTGTACTTCTTCATAAGTAAATCGTCTTTTTGATCTTATAATTGTTTTACCAAACCAACTTTTTAGTATAGTTCCTTGTTTATCTATGTTAAAAATAGATGAAAAACTTAGTTTATCTTGTTTTGGACGTAAAGAACAAAGATTATCAGATAAAATTTTTGGAAGCATAGGAATAACTTTACCAACTAAATAAATGGAGGTTGCACGAGTATAAGCTTCTTTATCTAATACGCTTCCTTCTTTTACATAATGAGTAACATCTGCAATATGAATTCCTATTTCCCATATATCGGAATGTAATTTTCTAATGGAAAGTGCATCATCAAAATCTTTTGCATCAAGAGGATCTATAGTAAAAGTATTAATATTTCGCATATCCCTTCTATTTTGCAAATTTTTTTGATTTTCTTTTGCAATTTTTTTAGCTTCTTTTTCTACTTTTTTAGAAAATTCATAAGAAATGTTATATTCTTCTAATAAAGAATAAAATTCTGTGTTATATTTTCCAACAACTCCAAAGGTTTTAATAATTTTACCTAAAGGATGTTTTGAATGTTGTGGCCATGAAATAAGTTTTACTAAAACTTTTTCGTCATTACAATATCCTTTTAGTTGATTTTTAGTAATTACAATATCTATATGTATAGTATTATTGTGTATAATAACTACTCCATATTTAGGTTTAATTTTTAAGATTCCTACAAAATATTTTCTTTTTCGTTTTATTATTTTTATAACTTCACCTTCTATTTTGTTATTTGATTTATGAATAAAATATTTTACATAAACCAAATCTCCTTCTATGGCATGATTAGTTTTATGTTTTGGAATAAAAATATCTTTTTTTAATCCTTTAACCTCAACAAAGGCATATCCATAATTAGTTATATTGATAACTGCATTAACAAAATGATTTTTTTTTTGTTGATTTTTTGTTTTCATAATACAAAAAAAGAATATCAATTTACAGTTAAAAAATATGAAGAATTTTTTCTATATAAAAACTAAACATTTTTTTTATTCAATTTAGGATTGTATATTATTTATTATCTTTGTATTGACCCTTGTTTAGTTTTCACAAATTCAAAATAAAAATTTTTTTAATTGAAATGACAGGCAAACGTATATTATATGTAACTTCAGAGTTATTTCCTTTCACTCCAAAGAATATTATTTCTTTATCAGTTTTAAAGGCCACTAAGTTTATGCAATCAATAGGAAATGATGTACGTATATTCATGCCGCGTTTTGGATTAATAAATGAAAGACGACATCAATTACATGAAGTAATTAGATTGTCAGGCATGAATTTGACTATTAATAAAATTGATCAACCTTTATTAATTAAAGTTGCATCCATTCCTGATGTTAGGCTACAAGTTTATTTTATAGATAATGAAGAATATTTTCAACGAAAAGCTATTTATGAAGATAAAAATGGAATGTTTTTTTCTGATAATGATGAAAGATCTTTATTTTTTACAAAAGGTGTATTAGAAACTGTAAAAAGATTAAATTGGAAACCTGATTTAATTCATTTATATGGATGGATGAGTTATTTGATTCCATTGTATATAAAATCTATGTATAAACATGATTCAGTGTATAGTAATTCAAAAATTATTGTTTCTATATATAACAAACCTTTTATAGGAAATTTAAATCAGGAAATTATTAGAAAAATCAAGTTAGATGGTATAATTACTGATAAATTAAAATTATTACAACATCCTAATCCTAATTATTTCAATTTATTAAAATTGAGTATGTTTTTTTCAGATGCTATTATTAAAGGAGATGAGACTTATCCGAAAGAAATAGAAAATTATATAAAAGAAAATAAATTATATTTTTTCAAATATTATCCATTTGAAGAAATAGAAACTGTTTATAGAAAATTTTATCAAGAAACTATTTGATAGAAAATTAATGAATAAATCAACTACAACTCAAATTCATTATTTCTAATGTGTGGCATAATTGGTTATTTAGGATATAGAGATGCGTATCCAATTATTATTAATGGATTAAAAAAATTGGAATACCGTGGTTATGATAGTTCTGGAATTGCAATTTTGTATGATGGAGGATATTGTTTATATAAAACAAAAGGTCGTGTATGTGAACTAGAAAAAAAAATATCATATAATATCAACATAAAAGGAAAAAAAGGAACAACAGGAATAGGACATACTAGATGGGCAACACATGGAATTCCTAATGATATTAATGCACATCCTCATGTTTCAAATTCTAATGAACTTATTTTAATTCATAATGGCATAATAGAAAATTATCATGCTATTAAAATTATTTTATCAAACAAAGGATTTACTTTTAAGAGTAAAACAGATACAGAAGTATTAGTTAATTTGATTGAATATATTAAAAATGAAAATAAATTATCTTTAGAAGAAGCAGTTAGAATTTCTTTAAATGAAATAATAGGAGCATATTCTATAGCTATAGTAGAAAAATCACATCCAGAAAGAATTGTTATAGCTAAATTAGGTAGTCCGCTAGCATTAGGAATTAATGATAAAGAATTTTTTATTGCATCTGATCCTATTCCATTTTTAAATTATACTAGAAATGTCCTTGATTTGAAAGATGGAGAAATGGCAATTTTAAAAAGAAATAATGAATTAGATCTACGTCAAATTACAAATAATCATAAATTAAGTCCTAGTATTAGAGAACTTCATATTAATTTAAAAAAAATTGAAAAAGGTGGATATCAATATTTTATGTTGAAAGAAATATATGAACAACCAAAAACAATTTTTGATACTTTACGTGGTAGATTATCTAATGAATTAATATGTATAGAAGGAATTGAATCTAATATAGATAGATTTATTAATGCAAAATCTATTACAATAGTAGCTTGTGGAACTTCTTGGCATGCTAGTTTAATTGGAGAATATTTATTAGAAGATTTTGCTAAAGTACCAGTAGAAGTAGAGTATGCCTCAGAATTTAGATATAGAAATCCAATTATAGAAAAAAAAGACATAGTCATTGTTATTTCTCAGTCAGGTGAAACTGCTGATACTATAGCCGCATTAAAATTAGCAAAAGAAAAGGGAGCATTTGTATTTGGAATTTGTAATGTTGTTGGATCATTTATTGCAAGAAATGTTGATGCTGGTATGTATACTCATGCTGGGCCTGAAATAGGAGTAGCATCTACAAAATCTTTTACTGCTCAGATTACGGTCTTATTTTTATTAGCTTTAAAAATTGGTAAGCAACGATCTAAAATCACAAATTATCGTTATAAATTATTGTGTAAAGAACTTGGATCAATTACAGAAAAAGTGAAAACTACTTTAAAAATTGATAATATTATTGATAAAATATCTATAAATTATCATAATGTTGAAAATTTTCTTTATTTAGGTAGGGGAATAAATTTTCCAGTTGCTTTAGAAGGAGCTTTAAAATTAAAAGAAATTTCCTACATTCATGCAGAAGGATATCCTGCAGCTGAAATGAAACATGGACCTATTGCTTTAATTGATGAAAAAATGCCTGTAGTTATTATTGCTACACAAAATAGTGTTTATGAAAAAATTATAGGAAATATTCAAGAAATTAAAGCTAGAAAAGGTAAAATTATTGCTATTGTTAATAAAGGTGATTTTCAAGCAAGTATGTTAGCAGATCATATCATTGAAATTCCAAAAATTTCTGAAGAATTAAGTCCAATATTAACAGTTTTACCTCTTCAACTATTAGCTTATAAAATTGCTTATATAAGAGGAAAAAATGTAGATCAACCAAGAAATTTGGCTAAATCTGTAACAGTAGAATAAAAATTATGTTTTATCTTTAATATATTTTTCTAATGCTTTCATCATAGATGGATTTTCTGGAGTAGGAGCAGTGATAGAAATTTTTAATCCTGCTTTGTATGCAGCATCTAAAGTACTTTGTCCAAAAGTAGCTATTTGTGTATGTCTTTGATGAAATTTGGGAAAATTTTCAAATAAAGATTTAATACATATAGGACTAAAGAAAACTAGTAGATCATAATAATATATGTGTTTTAAATCAGATAAATTACTATAAGTAGTTTTATATAAAATTGCTCTTTTCCAAGAAACATTTAATTGATTTAACATTTTGGAAATTTCTGGGTTTAATGTATTTGAAGAAGGAAGAAGAAATCTTTCATTAGAATGTTGGTTGATATATGGAATGATGTCTTGGAAATACATATTACCAATATGTACTTTTCTTTTTCTATAAACTATATATTTTTGTAAATAATTTGCAATTGATTCTGTTAAACAGATATATTGCATATTTACAGGTATTTGAAATTTCATGGATTTAGAAAGTCTAAAATAATAATCTATAGAATTTTTACTAAGAAAAATAACTTCTGTAAAATCAGCAAAATTTATTTTTTGTTTTAAAATTTCAATATTTGAAACTCCTTGAATATCTATAAAAGATCTAAAATCTATTTTTACATTTTTATTTTTTCTAAGTTTTAGATATGGTGAATTTAAATTTTTTATAGTTTGAGAAATTAGGATATTATTGATTTTCATAAAATATAAAACAAATAAATTTACAACTTAATGCAATTATTCATAAAAATATAAAAAAGGCACCGAGCGGAATCGAACCGCTATAAAAGGTTTTGCAGACCTCTGCCTTTCCAATCGGCCACAGTGCCATAGCATCATATACCATACCATAATTCATCATATAAAATTATGCAACATTTATCTACATAGATATTTTGACTACATCATTTGATAATGTAATATTTGATTGGTATATCATATAATGTAATATATATTGGTTGTTAGTTGAATGTTATTGCTAAATTATTATAAAATTTAGTTGGTAATTTTACCACTTAATTACTTCATATTAATAGATTGTGTATAATTTTTTTCTACTTGTTTCCAATTAATAATGTTCCAAAACGATGAAATATAATCAATACGTCTATTTTGATATTGTAAATAATATGCATGTTCCCAAAGATCTAATCCTAGGATTGGATATCCAGCATGATCATGTTTTATTCCTAACATTAATGGATTATCTTGATTATTTGTAGAAATAATAGTGAGTTTATTATTTGTTGGATTAAGACATAACCAAGCCCATCCAGAACCAAAATGATTGATAGCAATGGAAGAAAATTCGTTTTTGAAAAAATTAAAAGATTGAAACCTGTTATTAATAATATTCATTAAATATTCACTAGGGGCGGTCATTTGTTTATTTGGAATTAAAATTTTCCAAAAAAAATTATGATTATAATATCCTCCACTATTATTTTTAATTTTTTGATCCTCAATATGTGATCTTCTTAAAATTTTTTCTATGGAAATATTATCCATATCTGTTTGACGTATAGCATTATTTAAGTTATTTGTATATATAGCATGATGTTTTTGATGATGAATTTCCATTGTTTTTCTATCGATATATGGTTCAAGTTCATCATATGCATAATTTAATTTTGGTAGGGTAAATGACATATTAATTATATTGTATATTCGAAAAATAAAAAACAAATATACATTATTTTGTTTTTGTTTATGAAAAAAAAGCTTGTATACCAGGAAGTGTTGTATTTTGAAGGCTTTCTAAAAGTGCTCCACCTCCGGTGGATATATAACTTACTTTGTTTTCAAGTTGAATCATTTTTAATGCAGCAATAGAATCTCCACCACCGACCAAAGAAAAACAATTATTTTTTATAGTTAATTCTACTATAAATTTTGCTATTGATTGAGTTCCTATATAAAAAGGATGTTGTTCAAATACCCCAAATGGACCATTCCAAAGAATTGTTTTAGATTGTTTTAAAATGGTACAAAAAAAATTGATAGATTCAGGTCCTATATCTAAACCTTTCCATCCATGTGGAATAGAATTTATAGAAACTATTTTTGTTTGATGCTCATTATTATTAACAATAATAACATCCTTTGGAAAAAATATTTTTTTATGATTATTTTCTAAAACAGATTTTAATTCTGTTTCTATTTTTTTATCATATTTTTCTGTCAAAGAATCTCCTATTTGTCCACCTAAAATTTTAATAAATGGATATGCCATTCCTCCTCCTATTAAAATATGATCTGCAAAATGAACTAAATTTTTAATAATTTTAATTTTAGAATTAATTTTGGATCCACCTAATAAAACAGAAATAGGTTGTTTACCAGTTCCTAAAAATTTATTTAAAGATTTAATTTCTTTTTCCATTAAAAATCCAATACATTTTCTATTTACAAATAATTTTGGTAATGTTGTTATAGAGGCATGGAAACGATGAGATGATCCAAATGCATCATTAACATAAATATCTCCAAGTTTAGATAATTGAAATGCAAAAAGTTTATTATTATCTTCTTCTTCTTGATAAAATCTTAGATTTTCTAATAGCATAACTTCCTTATTTTTTAAATTTAAAACTAATTGTTCTACCATAGGTCCTATGCAATATTCTGAAAATTTGATAGTAACTTTTAATTTTTTATATAAATAAGGAATCAGAAATTTTATGGAATAATTTTTATTATATTTTCCTTTTGGTCTACCAAAATGTGATAGTAATATTACTTTTCCATTATCATATAATACTTTTTTTATTGTAGGAATTGAAGATTTAATTCTTGTATCATCTAATATATGAAAGTTTTTAGGATTTATTGGTATATTAAAATCTACTCTAATTAAAGCAATTTTATTGTAAAAATTGAAATCATTAACAGTTTTTATTAAGTTTAAATTAATCATTTAATATAATCATTCATTCGTTTGTTTGTAAAATATAATTCAAATATATTTAAAATTTTGATGTATTTTTATAAAATGATAATTGCTATAGGAGCTGATCATACAGGAATAAATTATAAAAATATAATTAAGACTTATTTACAAAATATTAAAAACTATCAAGTCAAAGATTGTGGATATTGTGCTAATATATCTACTAACGGATTAATCAAAGTAGATTATCCAGATTTTGTTCATCCTACCGCTAAAATGGTAGTGGATGGTAAAGCCGATTTTGGAATTATTATTTGTGGTAGTGGAAATGGTGCCGCTATGACAGCTAATAAATATCCACAAATTCGTGCAGCTTTAGTATGGAAAAAAGAAATTGCTTTATTAGCAAGAAAACATAATAATGCAAATATCATTAGTTTACCATCTCGTTTTATTAGTCAAAAAGAAGTATTGAATTTGATTAACATATTCTTTAATACAGAATTTGAAGGAGGACGACATAAACAAAGAATTAAAAAAATTCCGATTATAAATAAATTAATGAACTGAAAAATTCAGATAACAAATCCTCAGTAGCTCAGTTTGGTTAGAGCATCTGACTGTTAATCAGAGGGTCGCTGGTTCAAATCCAGCCTGGGGAGTTAGTTATTTATTTATGATGTATGTGATGAGAGTCAGTGTGTATATCTAGTATAAGTATAGTGGTGTGGTTGATATGATATAAAAATTGTTAATTAAATATAAAATTTGAGACTATTTTTAATATTTTTTCTTTTGTTATAGATAAATCTAAATTAATTAATACTATATCAAATAATTTAGAGAATTTCCATTCTGTGGCAGCTTTTTTTAAACGAATATATATTTTATAATAATTTTCAGAATTTCTTTTAATTAGTCTATTTTCTAAAGTTTTGATGGAATTCACCATTAAAAATATAGATAAAGAATTATTTGGATATTTTGTTTTTAAATTTATTCCCCCTTTTACATCTACATCAAATAAAACGTGATAATTTGAATTCCAAATTCTAAATATTTCTTCTTTTAAAGTTCCATAAAATAATTGAGGATAAACTTCTTCCCATTCTATAAAATGATGATTATTTATTTTATTAATAAATTCATTTTTAGATAAAAAAAAATAATCTTTTTTATCTATTTCAAAAGGTCGAATAGTACGTGTTGTGCATGATATAGAAAATTTTAATAATGGAATTTTAGAAAGTAAAAAATTAGAAATGGTTGTTTTACCAGATCCAGATGATCCTGATAAAATAATCATTTTTCCTTGTTTCATCATATCAGTTTAAGTAATGTTATAAATAAATATTATTTACTAATTTTGTTAAAAAAATATAGAAATAAGATAGACAATCTAAACATTTTTAATTATGAAATTAGGAATAGTAGGAGCAACTGGAATGGTAGGTAGAACTATGATAAAACTTTTAGAAGAAAGAAAATTTCCAGTTCAAAATTTGTTTTTATCTGCTTCCAAAAGATCGATAGGGAAAGAATTTTTTTTTCGAGAAAAAAGACATGAAGTAATTAGTATAAAAGATTTATTATCAATTCGTCCTAATATAGTTTTATTTTCTGCAGGATCAGATATTTCAATAAATTGGGCACCAAAATTTTCTAGAATTGGATGCTTTGTAATAGATAATTCTTCTGCATGGAGAATGGATCCAGAAAAAAAATTAATTGTTCCTGAAATTAATTCATGTTTTTTATCTAAAAAAGATAAAATTATTTCTAATCCTAATTGTTCTACTATACAATTAGTCATGATTTTAAATCCTTTACATATAGAATATGGAATTAATAGAGTTGTAATTTCAACATATCAATCTGTTACTGGAACAGGAAGAAAAGCTTTAATGCAATTAAAAGAAGAGGAACAAGGATGTTCTAGTTTAAAAGTATATCCATATCCTATATATCACAATGTATTACCACATTGTGATATGTTTGAACAAAATGGATATACCAAAGAAGAAATGAAATTAATTAAAGAAACAAAAAAAATTTTAAACGATCAAAATATAGCAATTACAGCTACTGCTGTTCGTGTACCTGTAATTGGTGGGCATTCAGAAAGTGTTAATATTACATTGAAAAACAAACCAAATATTGAGAAAATAAAAAAAATTTTTTCAAATTCAAAAGGAATTATTCTTCAAGATAATCCAGATAAAAATATTTATCCAATGCCGTTATTTTCTCATAATAAAGATGATGTTTTTGTTGGAAGAATACGTATAGATGATTCTTGTATAAATTCGTTAAATATGTGGATTACATCAGATAATCTGAGAAAAGGAGCAGCAACCAATGCTATTCAAATTGCAGAATTATTAATAGAAAAAAAATATGTTTAATTATTATGTATTATTGAATGTCCATGAATAATCAATACATATTCTCCTAATATTTTTTTGTTTTTATTTTGTAATTGTAAAATTAAATTATTAATTTTTCCTCTAAATGTTTCTTGAAACATTTTTGATATTTCTTTACAAAGAACAATATATTGATCTGAACCACAAAGATCTTGTATATCATTTAAAGTATTTAACAAGCGATGAGGTGATTCATACATTACAATAGTTCTTTTAACTTGTAAAAGATTTTTCAATTTATTGATTCTTTTTATTTTCTTTTTAGATAAAAACCCAATAAATGTAAATTCATGAATAGGAAGTCCAGAAATTACTAATGCAGGTACAAAAGCGGTTGCTCCAGGTAAACATTCTATATTTATAGAATGTTTAATACAAGATTGAATAAGGAGAAACCCAGGGTCTGATATACTTGGTGTTCCTGCATTAGTAATTAATGCTAATTTTTTACCTTGTTTAATAATTTTTAAAATATGAGGAATTATATAATGTTCATTATAACAAGTATAAGTTTTAATAGATGTCTTTATTTTATAATAATTTAGTAATTTTTTTGAAAATTTATAATTTTCTACTAAAATAATATCTACTTCATTTAATATTCTAAGACTTCGAAATGTTAGATCTTCTCTATTTCCTATAGGAGTAGGAATAATATATAACATTATATTGATTGTTGATAATCTTTAATAATAAATATATATAATTCTTATTATAATATAAAGATATGAAGATATTATATCGATTAACAAATTATGTGATTAATAAGGAAAGGAAAGGAAAGGAAAGGAAAGGAAAGGACAAAAATATTTTAATATGATTGGAAATGAGGCTGTGTGTTAAAAACAATTAGTTTTACTGATAATTTATCTTTATCTCATTATTATATTTTGATAGGAAAATATTTACCTTATAATGAATTTTTGATAATATAAATGAAAACTATGACAGAAGCTTTTGCAATACAATAAATTTCTGTTTATGTAATATCATACAATAAGTATTATTATTTACAAAATATTTAGATTATGTTAAATGAAACGTACAGGTAATGATAAAGCTTCATATTCAACTACTTAATCAAAGATATTTTGATAATTAATTAATAAACAATAAACAGAATTTATTTTTTCTTATCGAGATGTCTATTTTTTAATATAATATCAATAGCTTGTTTTATATTTATTGATGAATTAAAAAACAATTCTTGATTAATTGTAATATATTGATTATTATGTTGAATGAAAATATTATATTTATTCATTTTTAATAAAATTTCTTTATTTTCAAATTTTCCTAGCAATTTAGGTAATTCAATAAGTTTTAATGCTTCTTGTAAAGAAATACTTTCAATGGTTTGATTAACTAATAATGGAGAAAATTTTGGTTTTTCTTTTTGATTTAATTCAAATTCTCCCATCTGTATAACTGGACCAAAACGAGCAATTTTAGCAAAAATTTTTTTCTTATATAAAGGATCTAATCCCAAAAAACGTTGTTTTTTAATTTTCTCAACATGTTCAGTGACATACTTTAATTTTTTATTAAAATGATTATAAAAATTATGAATAATATTGTACCAAATTTTATCTCCTTTTGCTATATCATCAAAATCTTTTTCTAAATTAGCAGTAAAATTATAGTCTATAATATTATGAAAATTTGTTTTTAAAAATTTTGTTACAATAATTCCCATTTCTGTAGGTAAAAATTTATTTTTTTCGGTATTAATAATGTTATCTGTTTTTTGAATAATGACATTATTTTTAAGAATTAAAGATTCAACCGTATTTTTAGTTTGTATATATTTTTGAATGATTACATAATGTCTTTTTTGTATAGAATAAATGATAGGCACATAAGTAGAAGGTCTACCTATTCCAAGATTTTCTAAAGTTTTCACTAAAGATCCTTCATTATATCTAGGTACATGTTGTGTTAAAAATTGTTTTGCTATAATTTCTTGTTGTTGTAAAGGAGTTCCTATTTTAATATCATTATATTCAGTATGTTGTGATGTTTTGTGTATTTTCATAAATCCATCGAAAATCATATATTTTGTTGAAAAAATAAAAGGATGTTCTAAATTAGAAGATTGTATATAAAAATTTTTGTATGCAATAATAGCATCTGACATTTGTCCTATAATAGTGCGTTTCCAAATTAATTGATAAAGCAATTGTTGAAAAGTATCTAAAGAATTTAAAACAGAACTATTGTTAATATCAGTTGGATGAATACTTTCATGAGCTTCTTGAGCAAATTTTGATTGATATGAAAATTCTTTTGGTGATAAATATTTTTTACCATAGGTCATAAGAATAAAATCGGTGATTTGTTTACAAATATCTTTAGATAAATGAGTGCTATCTGTTCGTATATATGTTATATATCCTTGTTCATATAATTTTTGAGCTATCGACATAGTTTTATATATAGAAAAATGTAATTTTTGATTTGCTTCTTGTTGTAAAGATGTTGTTGTAAATGGTGGTGGTGGAGATGTTTTTTTTTGTGTTATTTTGATATTTTTAATGAAAAAAGATGTTTTTATGCATGACGATAAAATGGATTGTACTTCGTTTTTTTCTTGTATTTTTTTTAAAAATTTTGCATTAAGTATAATATTGTTGTTATTATTTTGTTGTATTGTAAAGGTCCCATATATTTTATATCCTGTAACTGGAGTAAATTTTTGGATATTTTGTTCTCTATCTACAATAAGTCGTACTACTGCAGATTGAACTCTTCCAGCAGATAATCTAGAATTAATTTTTTTCCACAAAATTGGAGATAATTGAAATCCAACTAATCGATCCATAATTCTCCTTGCTTGTTGAGCATATACTAAATTATAATTAATTTGTCTTGGGTTTTGTATAGCTTTTAATATAGCATTTTTGGTAATTTCATGAAATACAATTCTTCTTACTTTTTGATCTGGTATATTTAATATTTTATAAATATGATATGCTATAGCTTCACCTTCTCTATCCTCATCAGAGGCAATCCAAATTATATTATAATTATTCATTATTGCTTTAAGATGTTGAACTATTTTTAGTTTTTTTGGAAGAATTACGTAATTAGGTTGAAAATTATTGTTAAAATCAATTCCAATTGTTTTTTCTGGAAGATCTACAATATGTCCATTACTAGATACTACATGAAAGTCATCTTTAAGTAACTTTTGTATAGTATTAGCTTTCGTTGGAGATTCCACAATCACTAAATTTTTTGTCATATATTATATATTTCTTTCTACTAGAAAATTGACTAATGATTTTAAAGAGTCTTTAGTTGATCCTTTTGGATAATTATCTAATATTTTTAAAGCTTTATTTTTATATTTTATCATTTGTTTAATAGCATATGTAATACCACCTGATTGTTTAACATAATCTATAATTTTATGATTGGTGGTGTGATTATTAAAATTTTTTATAGAATCTAATATCCATATTTTATCATTTTTAGATGCTTTTTTAATAGCATAAATAAGGGGTAATGTTATTTTTTTATCTTTTAAATCAATTCCTACTGGTTTTCCAATTAATTTGTCATTTATATTATCATAATCAAATAAATCATCTCTAATTTGAAAAGCTATACCAGATAATTTTCCAAAGTATTTCATATTTAAAGATGTTCGTTTACTGACATTAACAGAAATTGCTCCTCCTTCACAAGAGGCAGAAATTAATCCAGCAGTTTTTTTACAAATAATTTGATTATATATTTTTTCTGTAATATCTAAAGTTTGAGATTTTTCTATTTGTAATAATTCTCCTTCACTCATATTTTTTACAGTTGTACAAATAATTTTTAATAAATCATGATAATGATGATTAGTTGCTAATAAAAGTCCTTTAGATAAAAAATAATCTCCTATTAAAACAGCTATTTTATTTTGCCAGATAGCATTAATTGAAGAAAATCCTCTTCTAAAATTGCTATTATCAATAACATCATCATGTACTAATGTAGCAGTATGAATTAACTCTATTAAAGACGCAGTATGATATGTTTTTTTTTGTATGTTTCCTAACATTTTTGCAATTAAGAAAACAAACATAGGACGAATTCGTTTGCCTTTTTTAGGAATTATATAATTATTAATATTTTTTATTAAAGAAATTTTATTTTTTGTAATTTGAAAAAATTGTTTTTCAAAATATTTCATTTCTTCTTGTATAGAGACTTGAATCTTATCAAGAATATTCATATATTATTTTTTATGGTAATATTAACATAGAATCACCATAAGAATATAATCTATATTTATTTTGTATAGCTATTTGATAAGCTTTCATGAGTAAATTATATCCTGTAAAAGCAGATGTCATCATAAGTAATGTTGATTTAGGCATATGAAAATTAGTAATCATACAATTAGCTATATTAAAATTATAAGGAGGAAATATAAATTTGTTAGTCCATCCAGAAAAAGGATTTAAATTTTTATTTGAAGAAACAGAGCTTTCAATAGCTCTCATAGATGAAGTTCCTACTGCACATATCATTTTTTTTTGTTTAATAGATTGATTTACGATTTCACAAATATTTGATTTAATAAAACATTTTTCTGAATCCATTTTATGTTTAGATATATCTTCTACTTCTACAGGTAAAAAACTACCCAATCCAATATGGAGTGTAATTTCTACTATATTAATTCCTTTTATTTCTAATTTTTTTAAAAGATGTTTTGAAAAATGTAATCCAGCAGTAGGAGCAGCAACAGATCCTTCTATTTTTGCATAAATAGTTTGATAACGTATTTTATCTATTTTTTCTGGATATCTATTAATATATTTTGGTAGTGGAGTTTTTCCTATTTCTTTTATTTTTTTTATAAGATTTGTATGATTCCCCATGTAATGTAATTGTAAAATTCTTCCTCTAGAAGTAGTATTATCTATTACTTCTCCGGTTAATCCATAACCAAAGTTCAGTTTATTTCCAACTCTTACTTTTCTTGCTGGATCTACTAAAACATCCCATGTTCTATCTATAGCATCTAATTCTCTTAATAAAAAAACTTCTATTTTAGCTTCTGTTTTATCTTTATTACCAAATAATCTAGCTGGAAAAACTTTTGTATTATTTAAAATTAATGTATCTCCTTCATTAAAATATTGATATATATCTTTAAATAATTTATGTTCAATTATTTGATGTTTTTTATGTATTACCATTAATTTAGATTCATCTCTTTCTTTAGTAGGATAAGTAGCTAATAGATCAATGGGAAATTTAAAATCAAAATCAGAAGTTCTCATAATAAAAATAACAAAATAACAACCTAAAAAAAATAAAATTATATTATTTTTTTTTTAACAAAAAAATATTTTTTAAGAAAAAACATATATATTTGGTATTATTTTGTTCTTTTAATTTTTGAAAAAATTTTCTAGACCTAATTCATTGTAATATTTTTTAATAGAATTTTTACGTATTTAATTATTTTACAACGGAGAGTTTGATCCTGGCTCAGGATGAACGCTAGCGGCGGGCTTAACACATGCAAGTCGAGGGGCAACATAAAATATATTTATATATTTTGATGGCGACCGGCGTACGGGTGAGTAACACGTACGTAACCTGCCTCTTGCTAGAGGATAGCCCAAGGAAACTTGGATTAATATTCTATAGTATAAAATTTTCGCATGAAGATTTTATTAAAGCAGAAATGTGGCAAGAGATGGGCGTGCGTCCGATTAGTTAGTTGGTAGAATAAAAGCCTACCAAGACAATGATCGGTAGGGGGCCTGAGAGGGCGATCCCCCACACTGGTACTGAGATACGGACCAGACTCCTACGGGAGGCAGCAGTGAGGAATATTGGTCAATGGAGGAAACTCTGAACCAGCCACGTCGCGTGCAGGAAGAATGCCTTATGGGTTGTAAACTGCTTTTGTTTAGGAATAAAGATTTTTACGTGATAAAAATTTTGAAGGTACTAAAAGAATAAGTGTCGGCAAACTCCGTGCCAGCAGCCGCGGTAATACGGAGGACACAAGCGTTATCCGGATTTATTGGGTTTAAAGGGTGCGTAGGCGGTTTATTAAGTCAGTAGTGAAATATTACAGCTTAACTGTTAAAAGTGCTATTGATACTAATAAACTAGAGTGAGATTGGAGTAGCTGGAATGTGTGGTGTAGCGGTGAAATGCATAGAGATCACACAGAACACCGATCGCGAAAGCAGGTTACTAAGTCTATACTGACGCTGAGGCACGAAAGCGTGGGGAGCAAACAGGATTAGATACCCTGGTAGTCCACGCCGTAAACGATGATCACTAGTTGTTGGATATTATATTCAGTGGCTAAGCGAAAGTGATAAGTGATC
>NZ_CP059218.1:322307-325746 GCF_014252335.1 Blattabacterium cuenoti | reverse complement strand
ATGTACTACGAATAAGTTAGAAATAATTTAGTCTTCGGACGGAGTACAAGATGCTGCATGGTTGTCGTCAGCTCGTGCCGTGAGGTGTTGGGTTAAGTCCCTTAACGAGCGCAACCCTCATTGTTAGTTGCCAGCGAGTTAAGTCGGGGACTCTAACAAGACTGCCGACGTAAGTCGAGAGGAAGGTGGGGACGACGTCAAATCATCACGGCTCTTATACCTTGGGCTACACACGTGCTACAATGGTCGGTACAAAGGGTTGCTACTGGGTAATCAGAAGCTAATCTCTAAAAACCGATCTCAGTTCGGATTGGAGTCTGCAACTCGACTCTATGAAGCTGGAATCGCTAGTAATCGCATATCAGCCATGATGCGGTGAATACGTTCCCGGGCCTTGTACACACCGCCCGTCAAGCCATGGAAGTCGGGGAGACCTGAAATCGGTGACCATAACAGGAGCTGCTTAAGGTAAAATCGATAACTGGGGCTAAGTCGTAACAAGGTAGCCGTACCGGAAGGTGCGGCTGGAACATCTCTTTTTTTAGAGTATTTATTCTTATTAAAAATAATTCAATAATTAGGCTAGATTTTTTTCATTATAGATAAGAGAGTAAGAGATTGAATTTTTTTCAGTCTCGTAGCTCAGATGGTTAGAGCGCTACACTGATAATGTAGAGGTCCGCGGTTCAATTCCGCGCGAGACTATTACGATTATTATTGTGAGTGATATGTAGTAGTTAATAAATAAGTAAGGGGAATTAGCTCAGATGGAAAGAGTGCCTGTTTTGCACGCAGGAGGTCATCGGTTCGATTCCGATATTCTCCACTAATAAAAGTTCTTTGACATAATACATAACATTATAATGAGGAGAGAAAAAAAGCTAAGTAAGGGCGTATGGTGGATGCCTTGGCTCTGAGAGGCGATGAAGGACGTGATAAGCTGCGATAAGCTGCGGGAATTGGCACATACAAATTGATCCGCAGATTTCCGAATAGGGTAACCTATCATATTAAAATATGATATTACTTTCAATAGTAAAGCAAACCTAGAGAACTGAAACATCTAAGTATCTAGAGGAAAAGAAAACAAAAGTGATTCTGTGAGTAGTGGCGAGCGAAAATGGAAAAGCCCAAACTATTGTGGTTTAGGCTGCAATAGGGTTGTAGGTCTACAATAATAATTATTTTTTTATAGTAGAATGGATTGGAAAATCCAATCATAGAAGGTGATAATCCTGTATATAAAATAAAAAAATAGTTTAGTATAAACCTGATTAGGACGGGACACGGGAAATCTTGTCTGAATCTACCGGGACCATCCGGTAAGGCTAAATACTACTCAGAGACCGATAGTGAACTAGTACCGTGAGGGAAAGGTGAAAAGAACTTCGAATAGAAGAGTGAAATAGATCCTGAAACCATATGCTTACAAACTGTCGGAGCTTATTTATAAAGTGACGACGTGCCTTTTGCATAATGAACCTACGAGTTAATTTTTCCGGCAAGGTTAAGTAGTTAAACTATGGAGCCGTAGCGAAAGCGAGTCTGAATAGGGCATTTAGTCGGAGGAATTAGACGCGAAACCGAGTGATCTACCTATGAGCAGGTTGAAACTATGGTAATACATAGTGGAGGACCGAACCGGTTGACGTTGAAAAGTCTTCGGATGACTTGTGGGTAGGGGTGAAAGGCCAATCAAACTCGGAGATAGCTCGTACTCCCCGAAATGCATTTAGGTGCAGCATCGTGTAAAATAATACAGAGGTAGAGCTACTGTTTGGATGAAGGGGTTTCATTACCTACTAATTCCTGACAAACTCCGAATGCTGTTATTATGTTTCACGGTAGTGAGGGCATGGGTGCTAAGGTCCATGTCCAAGAGGGAAACAACCCAGATCATCAGTTAAGGCCCCTAAGTATATATTAAGTTGTACAAACGAAGTTTAACCACAAAAACAGCTAGGATGTTAGCTTGGAAGCAGCTATTCATTTAAAGAGTGCGTAACAGCTCACTAGTCGAGTGGTTGAGCGTGGATAATAATCGGGCATAAATATATCGCCGAAACTATGAGATTGAAAAATCGGTAGGGGAGCATTGTAATAACATTGAAGCTTAATCGAGAGATTAAGTGGAGTGATTACAAAAGAAAATGTAGGTATAAGTAACGATAATGCGGAAGAGAAATCCGCACACCGAAAAACTAAGGATTCCTCAGCTATGTTAATCAACTGAGGGTTAGTCGGGTCCTAAGACGTAATCGAAAGGTGTAGTTGATGGAAAACCGGTTAATATTCCGGTACTTATTTTTATTGCGATAATAAGAGGAGACGGAGTTATGAAACTGTCGCGTACGGACGGAAGTGTACGTTAAAATAGTTAGGTATAAAATATATAGTAAAATACGTATATTTTGCTGATCTATGATAGTACCACAAACCTTCGGGCCAGTGGATAGTACAGGTAAGAACTTCCAAGAAAATCCTCTAAGCTTCAGATAAAATTAATCCGTACCAAAACCGACACAGGTAGTTAAGGAGAGAATCCTAAGGTGCTCGAGTGATTCACGGCTAAGGAACTAGGCAAAACAAGCCTGTAACTTCGGGAAAAAGGCTGCCTTTTTTTTAAAGGCCGCAGTGAATATATCCAGACGACTGTTTATCAAAAACATAGGACTCTGCTAAATTGAAAAATGATGTATAGGGTCTGACACCTGCCCAGTACTGGAAGGTTAAAGAAAAAGGTTAGTTTAGTAAAATAAACAAAGCTTTTAACTGAAGCCCCAGTAAACGGCGGCCGTAACTATAACGGTCCTAAGGTAGCGAAATTCCTTGTCGGGTAAGTTCCGACCTGCACGAATGGTGTAACGATCTGGAAACTGTCTCAGCCGTGAGCTCGGTGAAATTGTAATATCGGTGAAGATGCCGATTACTCGCAATGGGACGAAAAGACCCTGTGAACCTTTACTATAGCTTCGTATTGATTTTGATTGAAAAATGTGTAGGATAGGTGGGAAACTAAGAAATATTATCGTCAGGTAATATGGAGTTGTCCTTGAAATACCACCCTTTTTTTAATTGAAATCTAATTCAATTAACAGTTGAAGACATTGCGTGGTGGGTAGTTTGACTGGGGTGGTCGCCTCCAAAAAAGTAACGGAGGCTTCCAAAGGTACCCTCAACACGTTTGGTAATCGTGTGTAGAGTATAATGGCATAAGGGTGCTTGACTGTGAGACATACAAGTCGATCAGGTACGAAAGTAGGGCATAGTGATCCGGTGGTTCCGAATGGAAGGGCCATCGCTCAAAGGATAAAAGGTACTCCGGGGATAACAGGCTAGTCTCCCCCAAGAGCTCATATCGACGGGGAGGTTCGGCACCTCGCTGTCGGCTCGTCACATCCCGGGGCTGAAGAAGGGCCCAAGGGTTGGGCTGTTCGCC